>NZ_JBOFLP010000028.1:0-19602 GCF_051657925.1 Chroococcidiopsis sp. | reverse complement strand
GTAATTTACGTGACTATTTTTAGGGCGATCGATCGCAGCAGTCCGAATGTTGAATCTGCAAGATTTTCGTCAGCTCAGGAAAATGGCTAATTTAGCGATAGATTTTGGTTGTTGTATATTATTTAACCAATTAAGTTTTGGACTCTACTAGCAACTTTTGTGGTTCTACTAGAGCCACCCAGCCTTTTAGTAAACGGCTTCGGTTTCTATTTCGAGCTTTGCCAGCAGGCAATATGTTGCTCATCACTTTACACCAACAAAATACCAACAAAAGTACTAGCAATAATAGCTATTTTCACAAAGCATTACAAGCTAATTGTTGAGCAGATGGCTATTAAAATATACCTCAAGAAGGATGCAAAATAAAAATTTTTAGTATATTAGTATACCCTGTTAACAAAAAAGCTCTTTTGACGAGCAGGCTGCTGATTCCCGAACTTTTCCGACCTTTATTGGATTGACAAACAAAGGCAAAAACACTGAGTTGACAAGGTTTTCATTTAGCCAGAGCATAGAGTTCGAGGTACTAAAAATCGTACTTAAAGCTCTTCACCAGCCACAATTAGAATAAATAGAGGATGAGTAAGCGTGATGATGCATCAGCTAGAGGTATCCGAGCTAGAAGAGGAATTGTCCCAACAGAATTACGGAAAATTAAGAGCTGCCTTTCCTGCAAGTGTAGTGCGACAGCGGGAAAGAAGAGCGGCTGACTTGCCAGCAAACAAACATAGGAGTCTACCCCAACTAGAACAGAAGACACCACAAGTGGTAGTCATGCAGCTACAGTCTTTTGAACAAGTGACGCAAGCCGTCGAAATTCTGTGGCAAGGTCAACCGCTAGTCTTAAATGTTGTACAGATGGATGCAGAGATAGCACAACGAGCAGTAGACTTTGTTGCTGGAGCAACTTACGCACTAGAAGGACAGCAACAATATCTAGCGGCAGGGATATTTCTGTTCGCACCGAACGGCGTGCAGTTAGCGAACGCTATTGATGAAACATACTTATAAAGTCGTGCGTAGCACCTCTTGCTGTAAGAAATAGTGATGCATAATTGCGATCGCAATTGTTCGCACCAATTTTGATTCAGCGCAATCTCTCCGATCGTTCCCATTCCAGGAGTTAGCGGTTCGTGCAGCTTAAAGATATCCGTGAATGTCTTGCCAATCCCCCACCGTTTTATCCTTGCCAAGAGAAAGCACTGTGAAACACAGTGCCGATATGATTATGGGAGCAGATGGCGCGAAATTGGTATCTTAGCCCGATCGCGCGATCGCAGATCGCTACTATTAGTGAGGCTTGCCTTCCGCTAACTGGGGAAAATACCACCCACAGAAAGTGATGAATTCATCTAACGCAGCAGGCTCTAAACCTTGGCTATGCAGGTAGAAAACCCAATCTACTAACTCAAGCCAATTGAGCGTTCTCTTCAAATCGACTTCGTAAGTCCACTGAACGTGACGTAGGGCTTTGGCACGTTTGCGATATTTCCAATACTTCATGACAGGTGATTTTTTGGGAGAGTCAAATATTGCCTGCGCGTAAATCACTGTCATAACAGCCTCGTTCGTAATATATACACCTTAATAGTCGATTGAGCTTTCTTTGTTCTAATTCTGGAACACCTAGCGATAATGCATCGCAAGCTAAGCACAAACCTACTCTAGTTCTTATATCAGTTTACTCAATTTAGTTAATTAACGATCTCTATATTACAGAATTTAAAAAACTACGTAAATATATTTGTGTAACCTAGAACAATCATGTCTATATGAGAAAAAAGATAATCTACAAAAAACTAGCAAAAGAATTGCCAGCATTGAGAGAAAGAGAAAACTGAAAGGAGCGCTCAAACTTATAAGCTAACTTATAAGCTATACGAGCAACGTGAGTTCGGGAGCAAAAAAATCTTAGCAGCCTTAGCACTAGTCTTGTGTTTTTTATGTGCAAGTCTCAACCTATTGGAGAGATGGTGGCAATTGGATTAAGCGATCGCCCCAAGAAGTTTTCTTCGGGTTGAGATAACCTTTTTGTCTAAGCTATTTCACTCAAACTGACGTTTAATAGAAAAAGTAAACAGCCCGCACCATCACGGGCTGACACGCGGCAGAGAAGGTTTAAAACTTTTGACCGATCTGACCCACACAAGGAGTAGATATGAATGCCTTGAGTAGATACGAAAGGTATATCTAAGCGTTAATCTTTTGCTCGTTTTTTAGTTAAAAAATATCCGACAATTCACAGCCATAACGTATAGCAATGAAGTTTTGTAGACAATTTGATTATATTGTTAGAAAAAGATTGAATGATAAGATTTAGAATTGAAATTTACTCATAGGCGAACTCTAGAAATCAAATAGCAAATTGATAAAAACTTAGCTTAATTAGATAAATACAATATTTTCAGACTTAATAGAGTTTGTCGATACAGAAAAGTTCAGGTGTTGGACATCGACTCGGCAATTGATGACTTAGCACAGAACTGGATGAAACCGTTAGGCGAAATGCTCGTTCACCCGCTCTAACAGCGCGGCGATCGCGGCTTCAGGAGTCATGTTGTTTAAGCTGATGTTGTCAGGTTTTAAGATGAGATTTGGAGCCTGAGAACAGCGTTTCAAACAGCCTGTTGTTTGAATAGTAACGCGATCGCCTAAACCGCGATCGCGCAACACCCCTTCTAGAACGGACACCAATTTGCTGCCACCTTTTTTCAGACAACCCGACTTATAACAAGCAACAATCTTCACTTTGCCATTTTCTGGTTGGCGATCGGAGTCATTATCTGAGTTTGCTGTCAGCTTGTTAATGCGATCGGCTTTCAATTTAAATTCGCCTGTCTCGTACTTGAACTTTTGCTCCCCAAAAACTTCAATCCGATCGCCAGGTTTTAAGGTCGATCCAAGCCTAAAACGGGACTGTTTGGCTATTTTAATCCTCAACTGTCCGGTTGCAACCTCTAGTTGCAAGTATTTAGGTGTACTATCTCGAGCGACAGTAAAACCTAAAAATTTCCCTTCTACATGAAATGCCAACACGCGATCGTGTTTAAGCTTGCTCATATCCTCTACTCCTTCTGAGTACGTTTGCAGCGTGTTTTAATTCCAATGCTTTTCAACTAAGATTCCCCTTAATCCCCCTTAACAAGGGTGGAACAAAGCCTTCCTTAAAACGAGGGAGACAAAGCCCCCTTTTTAAGGAGGTTGGGGGATCTCCAAGGGCTATACATCTTAACCAATAAGTACTGCCTACCAGCTCTTTTCAAGAGAGCCTTTTAGCCTCTACAGTCTGCGGTAATTTCATGGGTTCCGGTAAGTTTGGGATTGCTAGTTCCCAACCGTTAGCTAAGGTAAAAATTTTACCCTCAGATCCTTCTGTTTGGTTTACTACTTCTTCCTCAAGATCTTTTTTGGCAACATAAATTACCAAATGTCCGGTAGCATTTTGACGCAACATGACTTTCATTTGATTTCCTCAACTGCTTCTAATTCTTTTTTGCGACAACCAACGATAAAACCTTTTTCGATAAAATGCACAGCGTAGATATAGGAATTTTGCAAAAACGTACCAATACTGACGATGTAGCCGATCTCTCCCTTTTTCGCTAGTGTTGCGCCAATTTCTTGCCCTGGGTACGTACCATCGTTGCGGATTAGCTTGCGAGTTTTTACTTTTGAGCCAATTTCAAAAGCTGGTGGCAAGTCTAGTTCTAATTCATCTGATTGCATGGGATTACCTCTGAGATAGGATTGGTTACACTTAAGGTTTATATACGATAAGCAGCAGAGGAGCAGAGGGGCAGAGGGGCAGAGGAGGGATTATTTGTTTTTTTCATGTGATGAAATGGGACTAGATTTATTAGTTCTTGTAGATCGAGGCTGCGTTTGTTTTGTACCGATTGCTGCCGTACTGCATCTAAGATGGATTGGGTTTCATCTGTGTTTAAACTAATGCCCTGCTGCTGTAGCAAATTAGATACTAAGTGCCTACCTGAGTGCTTGCCTACGACTAAACGCCGCTCCCACCCCACTTCTTCGGGAGCGAATGGCTCGTAAGTCACGGGATTTTGCAAAATGCCATGAGCGTGAATACCAGATTCATGAGCAAAAGTATTTTCACCCACGATCGCCTTCCACGGAGGTACTTTGCAACCCGATGCGCTTGCTACCAGTCGAGACAGTTCTAATAACCGCGTCGTGTCAATCCCCAAATCGATCCCTTGAATGCGTTTGAGTGCCATGACAACTTCTTCTAAAGCCGCATTGCCAGCTCTTTCCCCCAAACCATTCACTGTTGTATTTACCGATAAGGCTCCCGCTTGCAGTCCAGCTAAAGCATTTGCCGTTGCCAAGCCAAAGTCATTATGGGTGTGCATTTCTACAGGCATCGATAAATACATCACCAATTGCTTGACTTTGGTGTATGTAGTAAAAGGGTCGAGAATTCCTACAGTGTCGCAAAAGCGAAACCTTGATGCGCCCCACTCTTGAGCGTAAAGGGCGACATCCAAAAGGAAATTTTCATCAGCTCTAGAGGAATCTTCACCCCCGATTGCTACCCAAAGATCGCGATCGCGGGCGAAACTAATCGCATCTTTGAGTTTTTGCAGCATTACGCGCCACTGTCCGTGAAACTTGGCAGCAATTTGAATCTCAGAAACGGGAATGGATATATGTACTCGCTGCAAACCACAGGCAATAGAAGCCTGAAGATCTGAAATTGTGGCGCGGTTCCAACCTAAAAGTTTAGCTGACAAACCCAACTCAGAAATTGCCGCGATCGCTTTAGTTTCAACCTCCCCCATTGCTGGGATGCCAACTTCTAATTCATTCACACCAATCGCGTCTAGAAATTTGGCGATCGCTATTTTTTCCTCAATTGTGAAAGCAACACCCGCCGCCTGTTCTCCATCCCGTAGTGTAGTATCGTTAATCGCGATCGGATTCATAGCACAATACCTCTCGTAGCATTTAGGTTTTTGCTCTTGAGTTTCAGATTTCAATCTCAGGTGTGTAGCCGTTCAAAATAGTCGTGATGCGAGCAAAATTTACTTCATCGATCGCAATAACAAATAGCCGAAACAGCCATTCACAATTACTGGAACAACTATCAAACTGAGGATGGCAATTAAGACTGTAAACATAGTGTTACCTATTAAGACTAATGTGAGTTTTGTTCTCTAGCCAATCAAAAATTCGTGCTAATTGATCTATGGAAATTAAACCGTATTGCCAAAGAATCATAGGTAGGGGAGCATAATCTAACTCATGGTGATGCAGCATTACATCTATATCAGCAGATGGAATTGCTAATTCAGTCCGTAAAAAATTGATAAATTCTGTATTGCTGTAGCGTTTTACCATGTGTCAAAACATTTAACCCCCTTGCTATGAATTGTCAATTGGCGATCGACTGGCTTTTGTACGGACGGGTTTTGACCAAAAATTTGTTGCTGATGTTGTCGATCTATTTGCTAAACCCGCCCTTACGACTTCCCATTAATCGGTGGAACAAAAGCCAAAGTTAGGCTATCTTCTGCTAAGAAATGAGCGAGATGAAAGGCACGTTCTTCAGTCTTCAATAAAATTTGCTCGTACAAATAGCGAGTAGCGCGATCGCCTACACTTTCTGCTTGAGCTGCTTGACGACGAATGAGATCGATCGCTGCTTGTTCGGCTTGCAGATCGTTTTCTACCATTTGGCGACAGGAAAAAATCCCATCTGCTTCTGGCGTAAAACAGCACAATTCTGCGAGTTTAGTAAAGCTAGCTGCTGGAACACCACCCAGTCCATCTAAGCGTTCGCCAACATCGTGTACGTGTGCTTGAACTTGTTCGTAACTCTCGCTGAAATACTGGTGCAGCATATAAAACTCTGCACCTTCAACGACAAAGTGATGCTTTTGATATTGCAAATAAAGAGCCTGAAAACTTGCTAGGACAATATTTAATCCTTCGCAAACGGGAACAGTCACTTCATGCCCTAAACCAATGGGGTTATCTAGCACTTCCCCAAAATTACGTAATACAGTTGCTTGTGTCATTAATTGTCTCCTTTTGATTTGGGTAGTTGGTAGTTGGTAGTTGGTAGTTGGTAAGTCAAAAGTCAAAAGTTAAAACACGACAAATGACAAATGACAAATGACCAATTAAGAAAAAATGTCTGCTGTCCAGCAGCGTTCTAACCAATCGAGTAGTTCTTGGCGAGTGGCTAAGAAATGCTGTACGGTGCTGCGGACGAGAAAGGCAGCGATCGCACTATTAACTTCAACCACTAAAGAACCATCCGCAGGACAACAACAGGGGATACTTAACTCTTGTAAGCGGTGGTAAATTCGCCAGCGATCGCTGACGGGGATTTCGACAATTTGAACATTTGGTTCGGAACTGGTGGGCTTAAACATAAGCAAAGTGTCCTTTTTAAAAGTTTTTCTCAATTATTAATTACGGGATATAGCAGTCCTATTTATCGTCAGGTGGGCATTGCCCACCCTACGGGCTTTTTTTTGTTCCCCCCTTGTGAAGGGGGGCTAGGGGGGATCTTCGGGTTCCCCCCTTGTGAAGGGGGGCTAGGGGGGATCTTCGGGTGAGTGGCGCAGTTTTTCGATCCCCCAACCACCTTAAAAAGGGGGCTAAGAAAAAATTTGACTTTTAACTTTTAACTTTTAATTGTTGTTCGAGTTTGTCGATCCGTTCTAGTAAAGAACGAATGACGCTTGCTTCTATATCAGGTAGTTTTGCGTGTTCTAGGGGACAGTCACGCACACCTTTATGGCAAATATTGCGCCCAGGAACTCCTACCGCAGTACAGTCTGAGGGGACATCTCGCAAGATAATTGAACCTGCACCAATGCGGACGCGATCGCCTATTTGAATATTGCCTAAAACTTTCGCACCTGCACCCACGACTACGTTTTTGCCCAAGGTAGGATGGCGTTTACCAGTTTCTTTCCCTGTCCCGCCAAGGGTGACACCTTGATAAATCAGCGCGTAGTCTCCGACGATCGCAGTTTCTCCAATGACTACACCCATGCCGTGATCGATAAACACGCCTTGCCCGATCTGTGCGCCTGGGTGAATTTCAATTCCCGTTAAAAATCGTCCTAGATGAGAAATCAAGCGGGGAACAAACGCAACTCCACGACAATGCAACCAGTGCGCGAGACGATGCAGCACTATTGCATGAAAGCCAGGGTAGCAACAAAGTACCTCGAACCAATTACGTGCTGCCGGATCGCGATCGAAGATAATCCGAAAATCTGTCAATAATGGCTGCAAAAATGACAAACTATCTCGTTTGTCCGTGTTTTGGGTTGTAAAGGTATTGGAGATCTGTTGCATCGGACTGATGGGGTGGAGGAGCCGTGTGTTATCTCTGCTTATATCAGGTAGCTCTACCCACACCAATGCAACCGATAGCGATTGGATTTATTGGATATATTAATTTGTACTCAATTAAGCTAAACCTCAATTAAGTTGGGATTTACAAGCTGAAGAAAAGTTTTTTTAGGGTCAGGGTACTAGTATTTTTAAGTTAGGGGTACTAGTATTAATCGGGGTAGGGGGTAAGTATTTGTGTACTCAAAACTAAACTCTTAGCCCAACAGAATTTAAGGGTATTTTTATAACTATTTTTTGGATAGATTAACTTGTACTCATCTGCGATCGCAGGTGAGATTTATTCTAAATGATTTTTTTTCTGTATATCAAGCTACGCTTTGTTATTTTATGACTCATTTTTGAAAAAAACAAGCGTTATCCACCCATTGCCCACCGTAGCTCTTGACATCCGTGAAGCCAGTTGTGGTGGGCGTTGCCCACCCTACAAATAGAGGGTTTGTGAAATAAATTGCGATCGCAATCTTAATAATAAAAATAATCTTAAGTTAGTTTTTTAAATGAAAAAGTGATATTTTAGATACAGAATTGAATTTCGTGAAGTCACTGGGGTAGTCCTGAATTGATTACTCTGGTTCTTTCCCCTCGAATTGCCTATATACATAGCGCTTTGGGGGGCGATCGTATACGCTTTGAGTACAGATAAGAAAAAACCAAAAATCAACTCAAATCGCATTCAAACCGTTGCTAGGATTAAGTTCAAGGCGAGTACAGAAATACTTGAACCCCTTCACCATAAATACTCGTACCTCAGTCAAAAAATACTAGCACCCATACCCAAAAACTTTTTTAAAAAACTGCTAAAACCTTGGTATTTAAAAGCTGCAATTTTTGAGTACAAGCTTAATCAATTCAATAAATTCTATCCCGAACCACGGCAACCGTATCTTTTGAGGCGGCTGCTATAAAACCTATATCGCTAAACACTCAATGCATCAACAAAAACTTCAATGACACCACCACCTACCGGACTCCTAACCCCCACCGCAACACCAGCAAAAACTAAAACTAAATCTGGCAGTTGTGGTTGTAGCAGTAAAACCGATACCGCACCTAGTTTAGACGAAAAAATGAAGGCGCGGATCGAGAAGCATCCTTGTTATAGCGAAGAAGCGCACCACCACTACGCTAGGATGCACGTTGCCGTAGCGCCAGCTTGTAATATCCAGTGCAACTACTGCAACCGTAAATATGACTGTGCCAATGAAAGCCGTCCTGGTGTTGTCAGCGAGTTATTAACACCGGAAGAAGCAGCGCACAAAGTCTTGGTAATTGCAGGTAAGATTCCTCAGATGACTGTGTTGGGAATTGCCGGACCTGGAGATCCTTTAGCGAATCCAGACAAGACTTTCCGCACCTTTGAGTTAATTGCAGACAAAGCACCAGATATCAAACTTTGCCTGTCAACCAATGGCTTGATGCTTCCCGATTATGTCGATCGCATTAAACAATTGAATGTCGATCACGTCACTATTACTATTAATATGGTTGACCCAAAGGTTGGCGAGAAGATTTATCCTTGGGTTCACTACAGACGCAAGCGCTACAGAGGGATTGAAGGAGTCAAGATTCTGCACGAACGGCAGATGGAAGGATTGCAAGCCCTCAGAGAAGCCGATATTCTGTGCAAAGTGAATTCAGTCATGATTCCAGGAGTCAATGACGAGCATTTAGCCGAAGTCGATGAAGTCATTCGCGCTAACGGGGCATTCCTCCACAATATTATGCCTCTGATTTCTGCTCCAGAACACGGTACTCACTTCGGTTTGACAGGTCAACGCGGACCCACACCCAAAGAACTGAAGTCACTACAAGATAAGTGTTCTGGCAATATGAAAATGATGCGCCATTGTCGTCAATGTCGCGCTGATGCAGTGGGATTGTTAGGCGAAGACCGCAGCCAGGAATTTACTAAAGAGAAATTCATGGAAATGACTCCAGAGTATGACTTGGAGACACGCCAAGAAGTCCATGCAGAGATTGAGAAATCTAAGGAAGAAATCAAAGCTGTCAAAGAACAAGCGAAAGCCGCCAAGAAAGTTGCTGACAGTCCCAAAATCTTAGTTGCAGTCGCTACCAAAGGTGGCGGTATGGTGAATCAGCACTTCGGTCATGCGAAAGAATTTCAAGTGTTTGAAGTGGATGCTAACGAAGCTAAATTTGTTGGACACCGCAAAATCGACCATTATTGCCAAAGTGGATATGGCGAGGAAGCGACTCTAGACCACATTATCAAAGCGATCGGCGATTGCAAAGCAGTTTTGGTTTCTAAGATCGGTCACTGTCCTCAAGAAGAATTGCAAAAAGCTGGAATCCAGGCTGTTGAAGCTTACGACGTGATTGAGAAAGTTGCCAGTGAATTTTACGCGCAATATCTGCAAAACCAGCAAGGAGAATAGTTATGGCTTACAAAATTACCAGCCAATGTATTTCCTGCAACCGTTGCCTTTCTGTCTGTCCTACAGATGCTATCAAAGTTACTGACGGCAAACACTGGATCGATCCCACCCTTTGTACAAACTGCGTCGGCAGTGCTTATAGCGTACCTCAATGCGCGGCTGGTTGTCCCACCTATGACGGCTGTATTCCACAGTCTAGCGATTATTGGGAATCGTGGTTTACCACCTACAACCGTTTAGTTGGCAAGTTAACCAAGAAACAAGGTTATTGGGAACGCTGGTTTGATACTTACTCCGAGAAATTCTCTAGTTTGAAATTGACTACGGTTCATAACTAATACAAGGGCGGGTTTAATCGCAGGATTGTTAGTTCTAGTCTAGGTATCCTCATACCAATTTACTTTTTGACTACGACAGAAAGATCCCCCCAACCCCCCTTAAAAAGGGGGGCTATAGAAAATAGCCTGCGACACAGCTTGAGTGAAACGGTATCAAAAAAACCCGCCCCTACAATTCTTCCCGACTCCCCACTCCCTACTCCCCACTCCCCTACTATGCAAACTTGCATTTATCTCGACAACAACGCCACCACTAAGGTAGATCCAGAAGTTGTAGAGGCGATGCTGCCTTACCTCAGCGAATCCTACGGCAATCCCTCCAGTATGCATACTTTCGGCGGGCAAGTCGGCAAAGCGGTAAAACAAGCACGGCAAAAGGTTGCAGCCCTCATCGGGGCAGATGATTCAGAAATTATCTTTACAAGTTGCGGTACGGAAGGAGATAACGCCGCCATTCGCGCCGCCCTGCAAGCACAACCAGACAAGCGGCATATCGTTACAACTCAGGTAGAACACCCAGCAGTGCTGAATGTCTGCAAACAATTGGAGACTCAAGGCTATTCCGTTACCTATCTTTCCGTAAATCGCCAGGGACAAATTGATTTGGATGAATTGGCAGCATCAATGACAGGTAATACAGCCCTCGTCACAATTATGTATGCCAATAACGAAACAGGCGTAGTGTTTCCGATCGAACAGATTGGATTGCGGGTAAAAGAGTATGGCGCTATTTTCCACGTCGATGCGGTGCAAGCAGTAGGGAAAATTCCCCTGAATATGAAGACTAGCACTGTAGATATGTTAACTCTGTCCGGTCACAAGCTACACGCACCCAAGGGTATTGGCGCATTGTACGTACGGCGAGGTACGAGATTCCGTCCCCTATTGGTGGGAGGACATCAGGAACGGGGACGTAGGGCAGGAACGGAAAACGTACCAGGAATCGTTGCTTTGGGTAAAGCCGCCGAAATCGAACTCGCGCATTTAGCCACCACAACCAAGAAACAAAAGCAACTGCGCGATCGCCTAGAAAAAACTCTACTTGCAACAATCCCCGACTGTGAAGTAAATGGCGATCGCAAAAACAGATTGCCCAATACTACCAACATTGGTTTCAAATATATCGAAGGTGAAGCCATCCTCTTATCCCTAAACCAATTCGGCATTTGTGCCTCATCCGGTTCTGCCTGCACTTCTGGTTCTTTAGAACCATCCCACGTATTGCGATCGATGGGCTTACCCTACACGATTTTGCACGGTTCGATCCGGTTTAGCCTTTCCCGTTACACCACAGATGCCGAGGTTGATACGGTTTTAGCAGTAATGCCTGGAATCGTCGAACGCCTCCGCGCCCTCTCACCCTTCAACAACGACCAAGCCGATTGGCTGCAAGGCAGAGAAGAAGCGCTGGTGAATGGGTAAGTCAAAAGTTAAAAGTCAAAAGTCAAAACACGCACCACGCACCACCCAACTACCAACTACCAACTACCAACTACCAAATTGTGCCATGTGGGACTATACAGATAAAGTTATGGAACTCTTCTACAATCCTAAAAACCAGGGATTGCTAGAAGACGATCGCGAACCAGGAATCGCAGTTGTATTTGGCGAAGTGGGCAGTATTGCTTGTGGAGATGCCCTGAGACTGCACCTCAAGATTGAAGTCGATAGCGATAAAATTTTGGATTCGCGCTTTCAAACTTTTGGCTGCACCAGCGCGATCGCTTCTTCTTCTGCTTTGACTGAGTTAGTTAAGGGTTTAACCTTAGATGAAGCGCTCAAAGTTACCAACAAGGAAATTGCAGATTTCCTGGGCGGACTGCCAGAAGCTAAGATGCACTGTTCGGTGATGGGACAGGAAGCGTTAGAAGCAGCGATTTTTAAATACCGTGGGATTCCGCTAGAAGCCCATGAAGAAGATGAAGGGGCATTGGTTTGCAGTTGCTTTGGAATTAGCGAAACCAAAATTCGCCGCGTCATTCGGGAAAACAACCTCACCACTGCCGAACAGGTAACGAGTTATGTCAAGGCGGGTGGCGGCTGCGGTTCTTGTCTGGCAGATATCGATGACCTGATTGCTGCCGTGCAACGGGAACCAGTTGTAGGCGTACAAGTTGCGACAGGAATTGCTGCTACGAAGGAATCGCAACGTCCGCTGACAAACGTGCAAAAGATTGCCTTAATTCAAAAAGTTTTGGATGAAGAAGTGAGACCCCTACTAATCGCCGATGGGGGAGATGTGGAACTGTACGACGTGGATGGCGATCGCGTCCAAGTGACGCTGCAAGGTGCGTGCGGTTCTTGCTCTAGTAGCACGGCAACCCTAAAAGTGGCGATCGAGGCAAAGTTACAAGAGCGCGTCAACCAAAACTTGTTAGTAGAAGCAGTTTAGCTGTTTTCTAGCATAAACAGGCGTAATTAGCAATATATATGCAAGATTTCTCTTTCCTATCCAATGTTTTAGCAGTTGAGCGATCGCCGCCAGCGACGTTCGAGACAAGCGATCGCTTTTGATAATAATTGTGCGATCGCCGCTACACAACCCAGACCAACAACCACTAACTAATTTCAGGAGAAATAACCATGACTGACAATATCAGACAGATTGCATTCTACGGTAAAGGCGGGATCGGTAAATCCACCACTTCTCAAAATACGATCGCGGGTTTGGCTGAATTAGGCGAACGGATCATGATCGTAGGTTGCGACCCCAAAGCTGACTCTACCCGTTTGATGCTGCACAGCAAAGCCCAAACCACCATTCTACACCTAGCTGCCGAACGGGGCGCAGTAGAAGACTTAGAACTAGAAGAAGTTCTACTCACAGGTTACAAAGATGTCCGTTGCGTAGAATCTGGCGGTCCCGAACCAGGTGTAGGTTGCGCGGGTCGTGGTATCATCACCGCGATCAACTTCCTAGAAGAAAACGGAGCCTACGAAGACCTCGACTTTGTTTCTTACGACGTATTAGGCGACGTAGTTTGTGGCGGTTTCGCTATGCCAATCCGCGAAGGTAAGGCACAAGAAATCTACATCGTCACTTCTGGTGAAATGATGGCGATGTATGCTGCCAACAACATTGCCCGAGGCATTCTCAAGTACGCTCACTCCGGTGGTGTACGCTTGGGTGGCTTAATCTGCAACAGCCGCAAAGTTGACCGAGAAATCGAACTAATCGAAACTCTAGCAGCTCGGCTCAACACCCAAATGATCCACTTCGTACCCCGCGACAACGTTGTACAACATGCAGAACTGCGCCGCATGACTGTAATTGAGTACGCACCCAATTGCAACCAAGCTAACGAGTATCGCGCCCTCGCCAAAAAGATCAAGGAAAACGACAAGCTCACCATTCCTACCCCAATCTCGATGGACGAATTGGAAGAGCTACTCGTCGAATTCGGTATCCTTGGCGACGACAAAGAATACGAGCATCTAGTTGGCAAGACAGCAGACGAAGTTGCCGCCGTTTAATCCAGACTAAGGGGACAAGGGAGACAAGGGAGAGCAGTTATCAGTGACCAGTGACCAGTGACCAGTTAATTCAGAATGAGGTATTCCGAATTTTCATCACTCACCACGCACCACGCACCACTCTCTTTCCCGACTCCCGACTCCCGACTCCCGACCCCCTACACTTAAGAGAGGCAGAATATGACACCTCCTGAAGACACGATTCTAGAGCAAGCAACTACCACGGTAGACAAGAAAGAACTGATCAAAGAAGTTTTAGAAGTTTATCCAGACAAAGCCAAGAAAAAACGGGAAAAACACCTCAACGTTTACGAAGAAGGAAAATCCGACTGCGGCGTTAAATCGAATGTCAAATCCGTCCCTGGTTCTATGACCACCCGTGGCTGTGCCTACGCAGGTTCTAAGGGTGTGGTCTGGGGTCCGATCAAAGATATGATCCACATCAGCCACGGTCCTGTAGGTTGCGGTTATTATTCCTGGTCTGGTCGTCGCAACTACTACATCGGTACTACAGGGATTGACACCTTTGGTACGATGCACTTTACTTCCGACTTCCAAGAACGCGATATCGTTTTTGGCGGTGACAAAAAACTCGCGAAGCTAATTACCGAGTTGGACGAACTTTTCCCGCTCAATCGTGGCGTTTCCATCCAGTCTGAATGTCCCATCGGTCTAATTGGAGATGATATTGAAGCCGTAGCGAAAAAAGCAGCGAAGGAAATTGGTAAAACCGTTGTCCCCGTACGCTGCGAAGGCTTCCGAGGTGTTTCCCAATCGCTCGGACACCACATTGCTAACGACTCCATCCGTGACTGGGTTTTCCCCCAAGCAGATAAGAAAAAGAAAGAGCTGGGCATTGAAGGGACACCCTACGATGTCGCAATTATCGGAGACTACAACATTGGGGGAGATGCTTGGTCTAGCCGCATCTTGCTAGAAGAAATCGGCTTGCGCGTAGTCGCCCAGTGGTCGGGAGACGGTACGCTCCACGAAATGATGATGACTCCAACGGTGAAGCTGAATTTAGTTCACTGCTACCGCTCTATGAACTACATCAGCCGCCACATGGAAGAGGCTTATGGTATTCCCTGGTTAGAGTATAACTTCTTCGGTCCCACCAAGATTGCTGAATCCTTGCGGGAAATTGCTTCTAAATTTGACGAAACAATTCAGCAAAAAGCAGAAGAAGTTATCGCTAAATATCAGGCGCAATGCGATGCAGTCATAGAAAAATATCTCCCGCGTCTGGAAGGCAAGACTGTAGCATTGATGGTTGGTGGCTTGCGTCCTCGTCACGTCGTCCCAGCTTTCTACGATCTGGGGATGAAGTTGATCGGTACTGGCTATGAATTCGGTCACGGCGACGATTACAAGCGCACCACCCACTACATCGAAAATGGCACGTTGATCTATGACGACGTTTCCGCCTTTGAATTCGAGCAGTTTGTCAAAGAATTAAAGCCGGATCTAATCGCTTCTGGAATTAAAGAAAAATACGTCTTCCAGAAAATGGCGCTGCCCTTCCGTCAAATGCACTCCTGGGATTACTCCGGTCCGTACCACGGTTATGACGGCTTTGCAATCTTTGCTAGGGATATGGACTTAGCACTGAACAGCCCGACTTGGAGTTTAATCGGCGCTCCGTGGAAGAAAGAGAGCTGAGGGAGCTGAGGGAGCTGAGGGAGCTGAGGGAGCAAGACAATTCGTAATTTCACCCTAGCCCCTAGCCCCTAGCCCCTCGTTCATTCCCTAGCCTCCAGCCTCTAGCCCCTAGCCCCTTATATTGGAGAACAGTCATGGCTCAAAACAACATAGACAACATTAAGGATCACGCCACACTATTTCATCAGGACGAGTACCAAGAGTTATTTCAGGCTAAAAAAGAGTTTGAAGGTGGGCATAGTCCAGAAGAGGTTGCCCGCGTTGCAGACTGGACGAAAACCTGGGAATATCGCGAAAAGAATTTTGCTCGTGAAGCTTTAACCGTTAACCCTGCTAAAGCTTGTCAACCTTTAGGCGCAATCCTCGCTGCTGTAGGCTTTGAAGGTACTCTGCCTTTCGTTCACGGTTCTCAAGGTTGCGTGGCTTACTTCCGCACCCACTTTACCCGCCATTTCAAAGAACCATTTTCTGCTGTTTCTTCCTCTATGACTGAGGATGCAGCGGTATTTGGCGGACTGCAAAACATGATAGATGGCTTGGCGAATAGCTACAACCTCTACAAGCCTAAAATGATCGCCCTTTGTACTACCTGCATGGCAGAAGTTATTGGGGATGACTTGGGTGCTTTTATCAAAACTTCTAAGGAAAAGGGATCTGTACCCGAAGATTTTCCAGTTCCCTACGCTCATACACCCAGCTTTGTCGGCTCCCACATTACGGGCTACGACAATATGATGAAAGGGATTTTGTCAAACTTGACTGAAGGCAAGAAGCAAGCCACAACCAACGGCAAGATCAATTTTATCCCTGGTTTTGAAACCTACATTGGCAACTTACGGGAAGTCAAGCGGTTAGCATCCTTGATGGGCGTTAACTACACTTTACTCGCAGATAACTCCGATTACCTCGACTCTCCCAACGATGGCGAATACAGAATGTACCAGGGTGGCACTACCTTGGAAGATGGAGCAGATTCAATCAACGCTGAAGCAACGATCGCCTTCCAAGCATACTCTACCACCAAGACGCGGGAGTACATTACAAAAGAGTGGAAACAAGCCACTTCAGTCTCCCGCCCTGTCGGTATCCGAGGCACGGATGAGTTTTTGATGAAGCTATCAGAACTCACCGGACAGCCAATTCCTAAAGAACTAGAAGACGAACGGGGACGTGCAGTGGATGCACTGACTGATTCCCAAGCATGGTTGCACGGCAAGCGCGTTGCTCTGTATGGCGATCCAGATCTCGTCATCGGACTAGTGCAATTTCTGCTAGAAGTGGGTGCCGAACCCGTACACATCGTAGTGTCAAACACCAACGAAGTATTCGAGCAAGAGTTGCAAGCAATATTGGATGCTAGCCCCTTTGGTAATACTGCCAAGATTTGGGGTGGTAAAGATCTGTGGCACATGCGATCGCTCCTATTTACCGAACCTGTAGACTTGCTCATCGGCAATTCCTACGGTAAGTACCTGTGGCGCGACACCCACACCCCACTGGTGCGAATTGGCTACCCAATTTTCGATCGCCACCACTTGCACCGCTATGCCACCTATGGCTATCAAGGAGCAATCAACCTATTGAACTGGATTGTCAACACGCTGCTAGACGAACTCGATCGCAACACCATTGTTCCAGCAAAAACCGATATTTCCTACGACTTAATTCGATGATCGCTGAGCGATGGTAATTGGTAGTAGAGACTTATCAATTACCAATTACCTCCCAATACCCCAATCCATCCCATCAGCCATGTCTACCATCACCCACACCCACCACGATCGCCCTATAGTTCCCGAAACCATTCCAGGGTTCGATCTCCTCTCTCCCCTACGTCGATGGGTGAATCAAATTCAGATATGCGATCGCCGTACTGCCCATCTTATTTGTCAAGTCATTCCTTGCTGCTGCCCGTTTGAACGAGACATAACTCTACTCGGACGTACCTTCCACATTCCCGCACTCTGCAAACTAAATCCACTCTACAACGAGCTTGTAGGATTACGCTTCCGCAGCCTATCCTACCTCTGTGACGAGTGTGGCGAAGATGTCACGAAATATATCTGCTGATGGTTAGTGGTTGGTGAAAAAACAACTACCAACTACCAACTACCAACTACCAACTACCAACTACCAGTCACCCGTTGAGCCATGAAAATCACCCAAGGTAAAATTAACGAGCTGCTCAGCGAGCCAGGATGCGAACACAATCACCACAAGCACGGACAAAAGAAAAATAAGTCCTGTCAGCAACAAGCCCAACCAGGTGCGGCTCAAGGGGGTTGTGCCTTTGATGGAGCATCGATCGCCCTAGTCCCTATTACTGATGCGGCTCATTTAGTCCACGGACCGATCGCTTGTTCTGGTAACTCTTGGGGTAGTCGTGGCAGCCTTTCTTCTGGTTCTCATCTCTACAAAATGGGTTTTACGACTGACTTGAATGAGAACGATGTCATCTTCGGCGGCGAAAAAAAGCTGTACAAAGCTATTTTGGAAGTGCAGCAACGTTACAATCCCGCTGCGGTATTTGTCTACTCTACCTGTGTCACTGCCCTGATCGGTGATGACTTGGATGCAGTCTGCGAAGCCGCTACTAATAAAATCGGTATACCCGTCGTCCCTGTTAATTCTCCTGGGTTTATTGGGAGTAAAAACCTTGGCAATCGCGTCGGGGGGGAAGCTTTACTAGAATACGTTATCGGTAGCGCCGAACCAGAATTTACCACTCCCTATGATATCAACCTGATTGGCGAGTACAACATTGCTGGAGAATTGTGGGATGTTTTGCCTCTGTTTGACAAATTAGGGATTCGCGTCCTTGCCAAAATTACGGGTGATGCTAAGTACAATGACGTGCGCTACGCCCACCGCGCCAAACTCAATGTGACGATCTGCTCTAAAGCGCTGATCAACGTGGTGAGAAAGATGGAGGAACGCTACGGCATTCCTTATATCGAAGAATCTTTCTACGGCGTGGATGACATGAATCGCTGTTTGCGAAATATTGCGGCAAAACTGGGCGATGCAGATCTGCAAGAGCGAGTAGAGAAATTGATTGCCGAAGAAACAGCGGCGTTAGATGTTGCCCTGGCTCCCTACCGCACCCGTCTTCATGGTAAGCGTGTCGTTCTTTATACCGGAGGTGTGAAAAGTTGGTCGATTATCTCTGCGGCTAAAGACTTGGGGATGGAAGTTGTCGCCACTAGCACGAAAAAAAGTACCGAGGAAGATAAAGCCCGTATTAAAGAACTGCTGGGTAAAGACGGCATCATGCTAGAAAAAGGCAACGCCCAAGAACTGCTAAGAACGATCGCCCAAACGAAAGCCGATATGTTGATTGCTGGTGGTCGCAATCAATACACCGCACTCAAAGCCAAAATTCCCTTTTTAGACATCAACCAAGAACGCCATCATCCCTATGCCGGATATACAGGCATGGTTGAAATGGCGCGAGAACTGGATGAAGCCCTGCACAGCCCAGTGTGGAAGCAAGTACGTAAAACTGCACCTTGGGAAGAGGGACAAGGGGGACAAGGGGGACAAGGGGACAAGGAGGACAAGGAAGCAACTACCAACTACCAACTACCAACTACCAACTACCAACTACCAATCCAAAATCTAAAATCTAAAATCCAAAATCCCAAAAAGGCGGTTGCGGTTAATCCTTTGAAGCAAAGTCAGCCATTGGGTGCAGCCTTAGCATATTTAGGATTGAAAGGCGTGATGCCTCTGTTTCACGGTTCTCAGGGTTGTACTGCCTTTGCCAAAGTCATGTTGGTGCGGCATTTTCGGGAAGCGATCCCTCTATCCACTACGGCAATGACTGAAGTTACCACGATCTTAGGTGGCGAGGACAATATCGAGCAAGCAATCCTGACGCTGATGGAGAAGTCAAAACCAGAAATTATCGGTCTGTGTACCACTGGACTGACGGAAACTAGAGGCGATGACATGGAAGGCATCCTCAGAAGTATCCGCAAACGTCACCCTGAATTAACTGACTTACCGATCGCATTTGCTTCTACACCTGATTTTAAAGGTGCATTGCAAGATGGTTTTGCCGCAGCCGTGGAAAGCATAGTCAAGGAACTGCCTCAACCTGGAGAAACCAGATTAGACCAAATCAACCTTTTGGTAAGTTCTGCGTTTACGCCAGGGGACGTACAGGAGATTAAAGAGATCGTCTCTGCCTTTGGACTAAAACCCATTGTCGTACCCGATCTTTCCGCCTCACTCGACGGTCACTTGGATGATTCCTACAGCGCGGTGACGGGTGGTGGTACAACTTTGGCAGAATTAAGAGCAATGGGGAGTTCGTTGTTTACCTTAGTACT
>NZ_JBOFLP010000027.1:0-19087 GCF_051657925.1 Chroococcidiopsis sp. | reverse complement strand
TGCCATTCCCGATTGCTCAGGTCGCTTTTGTAAGCTTTTCTACTCATCACTATTGCTTTTAGCTACTGTCTTGTCATCGTAAGAGCCTATGCGCCTCAATCTCTGCTGCTTTCATTTTTTCTTTATAAATCAGCTCTTAAAAGGTAATATACGAAAAGGTTATTCAGTCTAAACATCTGTATGAGATAATGGGCGGCAATTCGGCAGTTTAATCGCCCGAATTCCAATCATACATGAGCAAACACGCAGTCTAATCAGCTAAATTTCGGAGTTAGATTGCAAATACGCAGCCTAACACACCCGATCGGGTGGTTAGACTGCGAGAAGTCTGTCTAATCAATAGTTATGTTTCAAGCCAAGCACTCGTAACTGAGCAATTTCTGTCAAGCATCATGGATTCCGGGGAAGTAGGCTATTAATAGCTGAGGAGGATACTTCATTGAATGAATCTGCTGCTGACCTCTATTGCGCTAGATTCTGCAAGGTGCTTGAGTACATTGATTCCCATCTAGACGACGATCTGACAATCGCTCGCCTCAGCAATGTTGCCGCATTCTCGAAGTATCATTTTCATAGGCAGTTCTCTGAACTCTTTGGGATTAGTGTATACAAATACGTTCAACTCACTCGCTTGAAACGCGCCTCGTATCAACTTGCTTTTCGAGATTGGATACCGATCGTCGATATTTCACTAGCGAGTGGTTACGAAAACCATGAATCGTTTTCTCGTGCATTCAAAAAGAGCATAGGGCAAACGCCTTCCGAATTTAGAGAGCATCCGCAGTGGAACCCTTGGCACTTAATTTATCAACCGCTGAGTGACTTAAGGATTGAGCACATGAAACCAAACAATCAGCCCGATCGTGTCAAGGTAATCATGTTTAAAGAGACCAAAGTTGCGGCTCTTGAGCACCGTGGCGACCCAAATCTCATTGGGAATTCAGTCCGCAAGTTTATCGAATGGCGAAAGCAGAACAATCTGCCGCCCCAGGTTAGTGATACTTTCAACATCCTCTACGACAATCCATCTGAAACCTCGCCTGAAAATTTTCGTTTGGATATTTGTGCATCAACAGAGTGGGATGTGACTAACAACTCATTTGGAGTTTTAGAAAAAACGATGCCCGGCGGTCGATGCGCCGTATTGCGATACATTGGAGACGATGCGAATCTTGGCGAAAGCATCGCTTATCTTTACTCGAACTGGCTCCCGTTGAGTGGAGAAGAACCGCGAGACTTTCCACTATTTTTACAGAGAGTCAAGTTTTTCCCTGATGTGCCTGAGCATGAGGCGATTATTGACGCGTTTCTTCCTCTCAAGTAAATTCGTACAGATGGCATAGGCTATTTGTCGAGCAGACATTAAAGCCAAAAAAACATAACAATGCCCATGCACACCGACCGTTGAGAGTTGATCGGTTATGATGCAGAGATTATCTGCGGCGGGTGATGGGCAACGTTATCGACGGTTAATAAACCTCATGACTGGTTGAATAACTTGCTTGCTGCTAAAAATCAATCAGTTGGTGTCTCAACCCTAAAGTGGCAATCGGTTGAGTACCATGCCATGCTTGTACGTAAGCGTTGCTTAACTGTAGTTATCGCCCTACTCTCTCCACAGTCTACTTCCCGATCGCGGCGATCGCAACCGAACTTCAGCGCGATCGCGCTCAAATCATCGTCCTTGCATTGCAAAGCCGATTATGGGTGACTCCTCTGCCATTGAGACACCAAGCGAAATGCCCATATGCTCAATACAGATGCGATAAGCAGCACTAGCCATGACCCCCAAAGCGGGAAAGTCACAGCACCAATTTGAACCGACCAATGAGTTAACAGTCTGACAAGATGCAAGAGAGCAAATAAAGCAAAAATACTCGCTGAAATGAGGAGATAGTTCTTTTCACTCATTGCTAAACCCTCCCTTTTGTAGCAATCGAGAGATAGAAATCTGCGATCGCACTTTTTACCTAAGATCTTGTACTAAGTCCAAGCAGACTGGCGATGAATCGTTATTTCTGCAACAAATTGTTATCTCTACAACAAGACAGATCGCTTGAAACTGATAGCAGTAACTTTTAATACCAATAGGCTCAGCTTTCTCACAAATTCCTCAACTTTTTATCTTAAGTTTAGGGTAGAGTCGATCTGCTGTCAGGAGTAAGTAGCACGGGTATTCCGTAGAGAAATTGCCGATAAAACTCTATCCAACTACTGGAAGGTGGTGGATATGCTAGTCGATATTAGCTACAAATCAAATCTGCAATTTCAGATGACTGCTAGAGGTCATGTTGTTACTAGCGACCAACCTCAAAGCAATGGCGGTGAAGATGCTGGTATGACTCCACCGGAGTTATTTCTAGCCGCTCTAGGCAGTTGTGTGGGTGTTTATGCCGTGAAATACTGTCAAGCTAGAGGTTTAGATGCTACTGGCTTGAACGTTGAAGTTTCAGCTCACAAAACGACAGATTCTCCCATTAGGTTAGATGACATCGAAATTCACTTGAGTTTACCTATTAGTTTGACCGATCGCCATCAAAAAGGTTTAGAGAATGCTGTGAATGCTTGTCTAATTCATGCCACTCTAACGCATCCGCCCAGAATTACTACTCAAATCGTCAGTAAAACAATACCAACTACTTAATGAAACTAATTTGAGTGTTGACTTGAGTAAAAAGTAGGTTTGGATTCAAATCGACTTGCTCTACTGCACGCAAAGCAGAGCAAAGTAAAAGAGGTGAAAAATATGAGTAACCAGTTAGTGACTTCTACTCGTGCGAGCAAAAAAGCTCTTATCTATGGTTTTGTATGCTTGCTGGCTGGTAGTGCGATCGCATCATTGTTAACGCTCGATCGCGTTCAAGCTCAAGATCGAGATCTGAAATTAGATAATTCTGCCCCAAATACGCCTGTTGTTCCCAGAACGGCTGCTGCTAGTCGCAGCGAGCGCCATTACATTGAATGGACTATCTTCCATGACGAGCAAGCGGTAGCAATGGCTGAACTGGCTTTGAGTCGAGCTACGCATCAAGAAGTTAAAACCCTAGCCTCTACCATCAAACAAAACAAAACTCAGGAACTTCAACAACTACAAGCTTGGCATCGGCAGTGGTATGGAACTAATGCGCCCAGCTACTTCAGCCGTTGGCAACACAGAGATTTAGCGAGAGATGAACCAGAGCAATATAGAATGCATGTCATTGAAACAGATTTAGCCCAACTGAACAATGCATCAGACTTCGATCGGGAATTTCTGCGACAGACGATCGCTCGCGATCGCATGGCAATGATGATGTCTGCAATAGTACTCGATAGTGCCGAGCGCTCCGAACTCCGAGACTTTGCTCGCTCCACGATTGAACAACAACAGGCTGAAGTCGAGCAGATGCAGCAATGGTATCAAGATTGGTATCAATAATTTTTCGCTTCTCTGGATTTGAATTGCTCTAATTGTTGTGCTTGTGCGAGCAAACGATTAGAGATGCGATCGCACACTACCTCGCATAAATCGAAAATCATCGGATCGGCAATCTCATAAAAAACGCTGATGCCTCTAGGCTCGCGCCTGACCATCCCTGCTTGCATTAACACCTTCAGATGCTTGGAAACATTAGCCTGACCTAATCCGGTTGCTTCAACAATTTCCGTCACATTTTTCGCTCCCGATCTTAAACAATTGAGAACTTGCAATCGACTGATTTCAGATAACACTTTGAAATATTCTGCCACTTGAGCAAGAGCGGCAAGGGAAATCTCAGGCATACGCGATCGGTAATTTAATAAATCTACAATTTTCATTGTACACAACCATATGAGCAGTTGGTAATATGGTTATAGAATAGGAACAGAGAGACAAGACTTCTAATGACTTTTATTCAAGGAGAGTTATGGAAAACGTCAAGAAGATTAACGAGCAGCTCACTGTTGCCGGACAAGTTACGCCAGAGCAACTGCAACAAGCGGCGCAAGAGGGCTTTAAGTCCGTACTCAATTTGCGATCGCCTGACGAAGATGGTTACTGGCAAGACGAACAGCAGCAAGCAGAGGCGCTAGGGCTGCATTACGTCAACGTTCCCGTCAAGGTCGATACTCTGACTGAGGACAGAACCACTCAAGTAATGGAGCAAATCGACGCACTACCGAAACCACTCTTAGTTCACTGCTATAAACAGATGCGGGCTGGAGCAATGGCATTGATGAACGTCGCCACCAGAAACGGACTGACCCCAGAGCAGGCATTTGAAAAGGCTCATGAAATTGGGTTTGATTGTAGTGCTTATCCCCAAATGAAAGAGTTCTTTGCCCAGTACGTTTCAATGCACTCAAAGCAAACTGAAGCGAAGACCAGCTAGGAGGAAAACATCATGCTCTTTCGCCAATTATTTGATGCTGAATCTAGTACCTATACGTATTTAATCGCTGACCATACCACAAAAGCTGCTGTTTTGGTCGATCCAGTTTTAGAGCAGGTAGAACGAGATTTAAAACTACTGAAGGAGTTAGGACTCATCCTGCACTACTGCTTAGAAACTCACGTCCATGCCGACCACGTTACGGGGACTGACCGATTAAGGCAGGCAACGAGTTGTTCGGGCATCGTTCCCGATCGCGCCCATGTTGCTTGCGCCGACCGTCACATTAAAGATGGGGAGACATTGCATTTGGGCGACATTACCATCACAGCTATTGCTACCCCTGGTCATACTGACAGCCACATGGCTTATTTGGTCAATGATGACCGAGTATTGACGGGAGATGCTTTGTTTATCCGAGGTTGCGGACGGACGGATTTCCAAAGTGGCGATGCTGGGACGTTGTACGATTCAGTTACAAAACACTTGTTCACCTTGCCAGACGAAACTTTAGTTTATCCCGCTCACGATTATCGGGGTCATACTGTATCGACGATTGGGGAGGAAAAACGCTGGAATTCTCGTTTTGCCGAACGCGATGGTCGCGGAGCGAACCGCCTTCGGCATCGCCCCAGTTTCATTGAATTTATGAATCACCTGAACCTACCAGATCCTAAGAAGATAATGGAAGCCGTTCCAGCCAATGAGATGTGCGGACACTTAGCGGCAACTGCTTAAGAGAATGCTATTTCAGCAATCGTCAGGTGAGCAAGCATGATGACAATTGGGTGGATTATCGGTCACGTCATCGCCATTGCAATTGGGATTAGCTTGGGCTTAATCGGTGGTGGTGGTTCAATTCTGGCGGTTCCCACTCTAGTTTATGTCATGGGCGTAACGCCAAAATCCGCGATCGCGATGAGTTTGGCGATCGTGGGTACGGTGAGCTTTCTAGGAGCGATTCCCCACTGGAAACTCGGCAACGTCCAGTTGAAAACTGCTGCCATGTTTGGTTTATCAACGATGGTAGGAGCCTATGCAGGCGCTCGGATTGCAACACTGCCATTTGTGACAGGGACGCTACAAATGGTGCTGTTTGGCACGATGATGTTGCTAGCAGCAGTGTTTATGCTTCGCAAACATCCTCAAATCGATCCGCCTCCGCCTGTACGAGAACCAGACTTGGAGCTGTACCCCAAACCAGTATGCAGATATTGCTGGCTGTGGCTGGTGAGTGAAGGACTCGGCGTGGGTGCGCTAACGGGGTTAGTAGGTGTGGGTGGTGGTTTTGCGATCGTGCCAGCGTTGGTTTTGTTAGGAAAAGTGCCGATGAAACAAGCGATCGGTACGTCTCTACTAGTAATTGTTCTCAATTCTATTGCTGGCTTTTTAGGTTATTTAGGGCGTGTCAATTTGAATTGGGAGTTAATCACCACATTTACTGTCGCCGCTAGTTTGGGAATTGTTGCGGGAGCTTACTTAGTTAGGTTCGTACAAGCCAGACACTTACAAAAAGCTTTTGGCTATTTTCTCCTAGCAATGGCTGCTTTTATCTTCTGGCAAAATCGCACGGAGTTGCACTCTCAAAAGTCACCGAGGCGGTTGCCCGTAGGACAAGTTAAGCTAGCGTCAGGGCGAGCGGTAGAGCCAAAAATTAATCGGAGAAGTCCATGAAAAAATAAGTGGAACTCATGGCATTTTTTGGTTTAGTTTTTTGCTCTAGAACTAGTACTTTTAACTCAAGTTTACTTAATTAGAAGCTACTCATTGCCTTTTAATCTGTTAATATAGTAGTGGGATCGTAGTAAACCTCAAACATAGATTTAGTAGCAACGCTCCCAGCCAAGAGCAAAGCTAAACCAGGCTCTCAGGAAGAGGCAGCTATGAGAGGTTTCAAACAAAACTGCGAAACCTATAAACCATAGAATGGGTGTGGAGGAAACCTTGCAAAATTTAATACCAAGTAGTTGAAGGGCTGTATTTTAAACGATATAGTCCTTCAACTTTTTCGACTGAAATTCTTGAGATTTATCTTTTCAATACATGATTAAATAATTTGATAGAGCGAGTTGACCTTGAATGAAAGCTGTAAAACATCTAAATAAGAATTATTAACCAAAGAGAGTGTTGAGAAAGCTAAAGCTTCAAGACTTGATAAAATAAAAGTGAGAATACACCCGCTTGCGATCGGCTGCAAGCTAGGAGAGAACGCCACAGAGAGTCAAAGGGGGAATCCAACTATGTTAGAAAACCTATCAAGAGATCCACCCAGTCAACCGCAACTCATTCCCGATCCTTGGGAGGCTCCTAATCCTACAATTCCATCTAGATTCACTGCCAACACTTGGCAAATTCCGTCAGAAACTCATCATTTAATTGCAGCAGCAGGAAATCCAGCATTACCGCGATTGGCAGCAGCACTAACTCCAATTCAAGTGTTGCTACAAGACGAATTAAAACTCAGAGTCGATGCTAGCAGCAGGCTCAAAACTCAATTAGAAAAAGCTTTGGCATTACTGTGTTGGATGGAACCAGCAATTTAGATCGATCTGCGTTGGACAATGACAAAAACAATGACAAAACTAGGATTGACAGCAAGCTCATATCAACAACTTTCTGTTAATCCTTTTACGTGTGGTGCGTGGTGAGTGTAAAGAAGTGACATGACGTAGAACGCCGATTCAATCTGAGGCGAAGATCGTGAACGCACAATTTCAAAATCGCACGCAAGCAGGCGAACTCCTAGCTACCAAGCTGACAGTATATGCCAAACGCCCAAATGTGTTAGTTCTAGGGCTACCGCGTGGTGGCGTACCAGTAGCATTTGAGGTCGCAAAAACACTCAACGTACCCCTAGACATTATCTTAGTTCGCAAGCTAGGCGTACCCGCACAGCCAGAATTAGCGATGGGGGCAATTTCTACAGGTGGCGTGCGGGTACTGAATGACGACGTGGTGAAATGGCTGGGCATTTCTGAGGCAGAGATCGATACAGTTGTCCAACGGGAAATGCAAGAATTAGAACGACGCGATCGCCTTTACCGAGGCAATCGTCCCATGCCTCACGTCGAGAACAGCACGGTAATTTTAGTAGATGACGGAATCGCTACAGGTTCTACCCTAAGAGCGGCGATCGCAGCATTGCGGCAGCAGCACCCGCAGCAAATTATTGTCGCAGTTCCGATTGCTGCCGCTTCAGTTTGTCAGCAGTTGCGATCGGAAGCAGACGATGTTGTGTGCGCGATCGAAGTAGAACAGTTGTCGGCGATTAGTCTTTGGTATGAAGAATTCGCTCAAACCAGCGATGAAGAAGTACGCGCTCTTTTAGCAGAAGCAGCAAATGGCTATGCTGCATTGTTTTTGTCGTGATACATAGCAGAAGGCAGAGGGATAAACTGACGAAAACAACATAATTCAATCCTCTCAATCGGTTTTTCTTCATTCAAATATTTATATTTCGCCAGCGAATTGCTAAAAAAATTGATAGTGCCTCAAGCAAGTGTGGGATAAACTGCAAGATCTAGCCAAGTCCGAGGTTTTGACGTTAGATCTGCACGCCTACGCTGCGGTCGTGCCTAAACGGGAATGTACCCAGAACCAGGGGTAGTAGCTAATCACAAGCCTGAAAGTAACTATGGGAAAGCTCCCAGATTGTGCCAAACTTGCGAGAGTTGGCGGGGAAATCATTCCTTTGCCAATCTCTGATGTTTTGTCGTCGATGCCACCGCGAGCGTTTGCTGCCGAATGATACCATTGGTTCGCTCTAATCGTTGCGTTAAAAGTTTACTCATGTAGCGGTCAACTTCTGGAGCGCAAAACACGCTCATACCCTTGCCAACCATCAGTTCCCCATTCTTTGTACCAGCGTCTTAGCTTCAGTACTGCTGACTAATTCAATAGCTCAGGAGTCGGTATGCTTACCCACACGACCACACAAAATTAATCCACTTAATTGTGCCTTGCCTGATTGCCAGCCAACCATCTCCAACTTCGAGTTCCGTTGGCAGGCAGTGATGAAGTGTTTTTTCCACAAACGACCACCTAAGCGTCGGCAGCGATGGCATCCGTATCCACAGCTTGTACTTGAGCATTATGAATCAGTTGTGCTTTTTGGCTTCCAGCTCGAATTCCTCTGACTCCAGTATTGTAGGACAATCCACTCACCCTACTAATACCACGTAAGCTTGTTCCCTCGCAGTGTGCCTGTAAGACAATCCGCACTTCCTCTTGACTTACTTGCCGACGAGCGGAAATTGTGTCAAAGGTATAGCGTGAATGTTTGCTTACAGTTTGGGCACTGATATCGTTGACAACATTAGCTTGTTTAACCCTTGTTTATGGGTCTTATCATGAGTAGTTTTCTTTACCTACAACATAATATCAGTCCCACGCTTTCCTGACGCACAACCTCGTCAGCCTTGAATTGAGTCGTTTGCAACATATTTAAACGGGTTTTCTTGACACATTCTTGTCATATTTATGCCTCAGAATAGAAACATCTAAAGAGTTCGGAAGTTGAACTAATCCAATGTTAAAGTTGTTGCATTTGAGTGCTGCGATCGCTGCTATTCTTGGCGCTCAGATTAGTAGCAGCAGTTTGCCTCTTGCCGCTCAAACCGTTACCAGAGAAGTTGAGCCAAGTAACCGCGAATTTTTGACGGCACAAATATACCGATCGAACCCCAGGAACGAAGAAGGAATAGATCCTAACCTGATGCTAGCTTTAGCAGGCTTGGCAGGTGGCGCTGCGGCGATCGCCTTAGCCGCTAGAAATAACGGACACTTCAAATCTCCAGTAAAATCGCGTCCTATTGCTGTAGGAGGTTCCGTTCGCGTCGAGCAAGGTAGCCGTCATCTTCAGAAAAGATTAATGAGTTTGCTGCATGACGAAAGAGAAACAGCCAACCGCCTTTTATCTCAAGCTCAAAAGAAAAATCCGCACCAGTCAGTTGATTGGTATATGGAAAAGGTAATCTACGACCTCAAACGCGATCGCGGCGGCTATTAATGGAGATGTCAAAGCGCACAGTTGTGCGCTCTGACACAACACCATAGTTCCTAAGATAGACTTGCAATTTGTGAGAAATTGAAACAATAAGGAGGGTAACTCTCTTTTAAAAGACGTTAACACTATGAGCTTTAGTTTTTTTGACTTGTTCTGGGTTTTCCTCTTCTTTTCTTCGCTGCAACCAATATGGCAGCGTCGTCAGATGGAATTTCGTCGCGTCAAAACTATCCAAGATTTTGAACGGGGTCGCAATAGTCGTACGATCCTGCTGATTCACCGTCAAGAGTCAATTAGCTTGTTGGGAATTCCCCTTTCTCGTTACATTACGATTGAAGACTCAGAACAGGTACTTAGAGCAATTCGTCTCACTCCACCTAATGTCCCCATCGATTTAATTCTGCATACTCCTGGGGGTTTAGTCTTAGCAACAGAGCAAATTGCTAGAGCCTTAATTCGCCATCCAGCTAAAGTCACGGTGTTTGTACCCCACTATGCCATGAGTGGTGGCACGATGCTAGCACTGGCATCGGATGAAATTGTGATGGATGCTAACGCTGTGTTGGGACCAGTCGATCCGCAGTTAGGTAACTTCCCCGCTGCAAGTATTCTCAAAGTGGTGGAAGACAAGCCAATCGGTGAAGTGGAAGATCAAACCTTAATTATGGCGGACTTGTCGCGTAAAGCGATCGCTCAGGTTCAGCGCTTTGTCCGCACGTTGTTAAAAGACGATGTTCCCAAACAGAAAATCTCGCCGGAAAATATTGAAAAGATTGTCGAGACGCTAACGACGGGACAAGTCACTCACGACTACCCTATCACCGTAGAAGAAGCAACAGAACTGGGATTGCCAATTACAGTAGGATTGCCAAGATCGATCTACGACCTGATGGAATTGTATCCTCAACCGCAGGGAGGTCGTCCCAGCGTCCAATATATCCCGATGCCATATGGCGATCGCCGTCCGAGATTACCCGAACCCAAGGGTAGACCGTTACCAGATCCGATGGAACCATAATTTTTGTAGAGACGTTACACGTAACGTCTCTATAGAAGCATCTAACAAAACAAAACTGAAAATAAAAAGCAGGGTTTTTCTTCCCCTGCTGCTAACTTATGGTTGTGAGATTTTGGTTACGCAGCTTTCCTGAAATCGTCGTCATCTATATCGTGAATTCTCCTAACTTGAGAATCATATTTTTTAGGAGATCGTTCTGACATTTCAGTATTCTGTTGATGGAGTTGATGAAGCATATAGATTTTATCAACTAGCTTGGATTTATCGATTCTATGGCTACCTCTCATAAGTTTCTCCTGTTGTCTTTGTTTGCATGAAATCAAAATATAGACAAAGAAAGTGATTTCTTCGAGACAACAAGGTGACAATTTAGAGACAAATAACAGGTAAAAAAGAAGCTTTTTGTCAGTCAAGCTAGCAAAGGCGATCGCCGAGATTAGATTGAGATACCAGAGTAATTACCGTCACCTCTGGCGGACACAAAAATCGACCGGGGGCATAAGTTCCTAAGCCGCGATTGACGTACATTTGGTTCTCCCCAACTTGGTGAAAACCCTGCGCCCATTCCCAGTGACGCACGACTTTAGCGCACTCAGCTTGCATAAATGGCATCCAACGCCGCATGTTTTTAGGCAGACTGCGGCGCAAATCTTGATACCAAGTAATCGCGGGACCAATACCAGGTAAGGCAAACTGACCACCATGAGTATGACCGGATAATTGTAAATCGACGCGCCATTTTTTCAACGGTACGGCTGTGTCTGGATTGTGAGATAAGACAATTCGAGGGATTTGCGGGTCTAGCTGTTTCATTACCGATTTAGCATCGAACTCCCGCGACCAATAATCAGCTAGTCCAACTAAAGGTAATTTTTTCCCAAATGGGTAAGCAATTTCATTCCACAGTACACAAATGCCCACACTTGTCAAGGCTTTAGTGACTTCTACTTTGGAATAGGGGTAATGGATATCGTGATTGCCCAGGCTAGCATAAACTCCATAGCGACTTTGCAGGTGCTTGAGTCGCAAGACTAACTGATGGATGGGGCTGGGATCGTCGGTAACGTAATCGCCAGTTAAAACGATCAGATCGGGATCGGCTTCGTTCGTAGCAGCGATCGCCTGCGTTAACATCTCTTCTGAAAGCTTAACACCGTCGTAATGCAGATCGGACAGTTGCACTATCTTCGTCCCTACCAAAGATGCAGGTAAGTCGGCGATCGCTACCGTCAGTTTCTCTACACTCAAAGATCCAGTCAATAGCCAGTGCATACAAGCTTGGGTTCACTCCTCAAACAGCGCGATTATAGCTTAGCCGAAGCGACGGATGACGCGAAATATACTGGATAACATCTGCTGCAATCTGTGGTTTTGTTCGTAATTTTGGCGAGTTTGAGCGAAAGCTGCCTTACTATTCACTTCTGATAAGGTGGGATAGATGTGAATTCCACTCAGAGCAGATAGTTTTAGATTATGCGACATTGCCAATATAATCTCATGAATAAGTTCGCCCGCCGCTGCACCAACTAAATGAGCGCCGAGTATTTGCCCGTTACGTTTAGTAATAATCTTAGCAAATCCGGCTGTTGTTCCGTCAGCTTGGGCGCGATCCACATCTGCATATTCTTGTTTGATAACTCGAACATCGTTACCATACTTTTTCCTAGCTTCTTGTTCCGTTAATCCCACTCTTGCTAATTCTGGCTCGGTAAATGTTGCCCAAGGAATGACGCGATTGCTTACTTTAAATATTGGTAAAAACAAAGCATTTTTGAGAACGATATTTGCTTGATAACTAGCAACGTGGGTGAATTGATAACCGCCCAAAACATCGCCACAAGCGTAGATACGGGGATTAGAAGTTTGCAGTTTAGAATTGACTTCAATTCCCTTTTTACCTACTTTTACACCTGCTGCATCTAAGTTCAAAGATTCTACGTTTGGTGCTCGTCCGGCTGCAACTAAAATTTGGTCAGCGATAATCTTTTCTTTTCCCGTCCAAATATATTTTTTACCATCTACAACTTCGATTTTTTCTGCTTTGGTATTGAGGAGAAAATTAATACCTTCAGATTTAAATTGTTGATGGATAACTTCAACTGCTTCTGGATCTTCCTTGGGAAGGAGGCGATCGCGGCTGGCAATGATGGTAACTTTCGATCCTAAGCGGGAAAATGCTTGTCCTAATTCACAACCGATTGGTCCCCCACCAATAATTGCGAGTGTATCTGGACGTTCGGTAATTTCAAACACTTCTTCGTTAGTAATAAAACCCGCTTCCTTGAGTCCTGGTATTGGTAGCGTAGCGGGACGAGAACCTGTAGCAATGACAAAACTTCTGGCTTTGAGGCGGCGGTTATTAACTTCAAACGTTTTCTTGTCAACGAACTTACCATCACCAAAAATGACTTCTACACCCAAATCCTCAAATCTTTCTGGCGAATCGTGGGGTTGAATCGTGGCGATCGTATTTTGGACGTGTCCGATCGCTTTGGCAAAATCAATTTGCGGATCGTTACAGTAGATCCCAAATCTTCCCGCCTGTTTCACCTCATAAGCCACGCGGGAAGCACGAATCAAAGACTTACTAGGAACGCAACCATACCAGAGACAATCACCACCCAGCCGATGCTTTTCAACTAGCGCTACCTTAGCCTTAAGTGCAGCGGCGACACCAGCCACCACCAAACCACCCGAACCGCCACCAATAACCACAAGATCGTATTCCACAGCCATAACAAGTACCTTTAGGAGAAAGCGCGATCGCCTTCTTCTACTTATAGCGTTTTGTTGTCTTACTGAATTGAGCCTTGGGTGTTACTCAATTTCCTCTTTTGGGTAAATTAGCTGTAGGAGAAAATATTTCTCCTCAGCATGTATTTAATGCAACATGTTCTAATTTCTAAAATAAAACCTTAAGGTTATTATCTATGTCATCACATACAGAATCATCTAATTTTGTTGAATTCGAGCAGCACGTAGCCAAACTTTTTCATAAGGGAGGTTGGACAGTTGAAACTCCTAAAGCAAATCAACCTGGATACGATTTAGCTATTAGAAAAGGAGATCTGGTAGCCGCCGTTCAAGTTAAATGGCTAAGAGCAAATGTTTCAACCCCTATGATTCAAAGGTTTGAAAGCTTTCTAGAATCTAAGGAAGGTCAAAGATTCAACTATGGTTTTTTTGTCACCACAAAAGGTTATGCTGGACCAGCACGAGCTTTAATGAGAGCGTGGGGTGAGGATACCAAAATTCACTGTGGAGTTGCTTTAGAACATAAATTTGACTGGATCGATCCCGATAAAATTACCGATGGTAAAGACGAACAAGATAGTCAAGGATCGACAGGGATTGAAAAACCAATTTATTTCGGCGTTTTTACTTGTAAAGGTGGAGTAGGAAAAACTACAGTTTCAGCACACCTAGCAGGAGCGTTTGCACTTCAAGGATTTAACGTTGCTTTAGTAGATTTAGATCCAGAACAGAATTTACAAAAATTAGTAGGTGATGGTGTTTTTGTTCCTAATCCTAAAGGCATTGGAACAAACATTCAAGTTTTTGATGGGCAAGACTGGCATGAAGATGCTGCGCGTGATTGTCAAATAGTAATCTGCGACTGTTCGCCTGCACTTGAGCGCAATCCGAAAGAACTCATAGAGAAACTCGATTACTGCATCATACCTACAACCTTAAATCCTCTAGGAATAAATAAGCATGGTAAAGTTATTCAAAGTACTGTAGAGGAAATCAGAAAAATTAACACAATAGCTCATTTATTTGTACTAGTTAATAACTTCAAGCAACCTGGCGCAAATCATTTAAGAGTCCTTAAAAGAGCTTTTTTTGAGGCTTATAAGGAAATCAAAAAGACGGACGATAAATTTCATTGTATAGATCCAGAAGAAGTTTGCATTCGAGCTAGCGATCAACTTTACTACTGGGGTATACACCTTTTAGAGAATCCCGATAGTCCGCTCAGTGAACTAGCGTTTAAGCTGATTGGGGGTAAATGTCATCCGCGTGAGGATTTTATTAATTTATCAGATTACATAGAAAACAAAGCAGCTCTTGGTAGCTTGCGAAATGCTAGCAGTTGAATTATGTCAACAGTTAAAGCAAGGGCGAATAGAATTCGCGGCTACACAAACAAAGTCTGCCTCCGCAGACTAAAGAGTATATATAAGTTTTCTAACCTACCTCCGTAGGTTTCACCTATGTAGATGCGGTTTTAACTGTCTTTCTTCGAGAAGTATTGAGTCTGAGAGAATGCAACAACCCTCCTTAATTAAGTAATAGGGGATACGATCGCATCCCCCTATTTCAATTTACTAACTAAAAACTAGCCAATAGCTCATTAACTATTACCTTGCAGCATCGAACTTAACTCCAACGCCAACCACCGCTGAAATAGCCGTTCCAAAATTTCTTGAAATCTTTCCGAAGTTAACTGAGCTGAAAAAAATTCTTCTACCAATAGTAAACAATAACCTGTATCAGTTTGCAGAGGACCGATCGCCTGTCCTACAGCACCAATAAAGACGATCGCTGCTATATCTGGTTGTAACTGAGAACGATAAATTCTCCCCTCATAACCGCATTGAAGTCGCCGTTGTTCGCTAATATCGTAGAAGTGTGCAGCTTCATAAAAGCTAATTTGACCCTCTTGCAATCGATATAAAATCTCTAATGCTTCAGCTGCACTAGACACGGCAATTCGATAAAGTAAGACTCGTTCAAATTCACTTGGATGTTCGTTAAAGAATCGTTCTACTTCTATAGAAAAAAGACGCTGATTTAATTTTTCAGCCAACAGCCGATCGCGAATACTGGCTTCCCAAGTTTCTCGATCGAGCAGCCGATCTGTCAACCAAGTTAACAAATCGGCATCCATTTCTAAATCGCGATCGCGACGCTGGCGTTCCAACTCAGCTTGAATTTCCTCAGCTTCAACTGTTAAGCCTCTTTCCCGCGCCACACGTTCGATGATTCGGCGATATAAAATCTGCTGACAGACTTCTTTTAATTGCAAACTCTTTTGCAAGTAACTAACGATTTCAGCAAATTCTATAGATAAACCAAAAAAATCAACCGTCTGGCGTGTAGGGTTCATAAATACAACCACTTGTCATCGTAATAGTGAGTAAGCTAAGTGGTGAGTATTAAGGCTTTTTAAGTAAGATAAAAGCTGCGTCTTAATACAAAATATCTCATTATAGTTTTCCGGTTCGAGCTAACTAGCTGTCCCAAAAAGATTGAAATAAATTAAATATATTTCGCATTCTAGAGTTACTAGAACGAGATCTACGTCTACCAGATCCACCAAAAAGCGGCATGGTAAACGCTAAGGTAATTTGCGATAATTTGTAACTCGTACGGCGAGAAATAGAACTGCCATCCGTAAACTTATCTTGAGCATCAGCAAAAGTGTCTATATCAGTTTTTTGAAAAAAGAAAGAACCCAAGAAATCTTCCCAGCCAAATCCACCCACTACAGATTCTTGTTCCCGATCGGATAACTCATCTAACAGCCGATCGCTCTTGTCTTCATTAGGTTCAGACATATTAATATCTACTCCACTTAAGGTAAGAAAAATCTTAAATTTTCGTCAGGTTTGTTACGCAAAACTGATAAAGAACCTTGAATTTGTAACTTTCCTCGATCGAGTAGCACCACCCAATCAGCGCGATCGATCGCACTCGGACGATGGGTGATAATAATTGTAGTTTTGCCCTTACGGTAGTTTAACAATCGCTCCAGAACTTGAAATTCACTCACCGGATCGAGACCAGAGGTCGCTTCATCTAAGATAAGAATAGGTGGATCGCTGACAATAGCGCGGGCGATCGCTAATCTTTGTCGCTGTCCGCCAGATAAATTTGCGCCAAATTCTCCTAAAACTGTTTGATATTTATTAGGTAGTTGACTGATAAAACTATCGGCATCTGCAATTTGACAAGCTTTAACAATTTGCTCAAACGGAAGATGAGGATTTCCTAAACGGAAGTTTTCTAAAATTGAGCGGCTCCAAAAATGAGGTTCTTGAGGAATCAATACGACTTGCTGACGCAGACAATCGATCGCGATATCTGACAGATTATATGTCCCTATCCGAATGTTTCCCGATTGAGGTTGATACAGACCTGCAATTAATTTGGCTAAAGTACTTTTACCACACCCAGATTGACCGATCAACGCAATAACTTGTCCGCCCGGAATCGTGACTGAAAAATCTTCTAGTAGATCGACTCTGCCAGCATGATGAAAGTAAAGATTCGTACACTCAATATCTGCATCTGGTAAAATTTCAGCAAAGGGCTTATGAATGTCTCCAACCGCTTCTGGAGTGGCATCAATTACTTCTAAAAGACGATTGACTGCTGTTTGAGAACGAAAATATTCGTCTGTTAAACCAACTAGAGAATTAATTAAACCAACAACATTAATTTGCATCGTGTTAAATGCTAGCATTTGCCCGATGCTGAGTTCCTTGTTAATTACCAAAGTGCTACCGAATCCTAGTAAAGCGATGCCACCAAGGCTGCTTAACGTTTGAGTGAAAACACCGTTAATAATGCCAATTTTAATTGTACTAAAAGTCAAATGCGCTAAACGACCAAAACGACTTTGAAATTCATCCCAAAATTGGGGTGTAGCCGCTGTGGTCTTCATCACCATTGCGCCTTTAAAAGTTTCTACCAAAACACCCTGATTTTCTGCCGATAAAACGAGGAGACTGCGCGTTTTCTGCCGTAGAGCTGGTAAAAACGGTAGCGTTGATAAAATCATAATTGTGGCGATCGCCATCACCGCAACAGTCAGTTTCCAGCTATAAAACAGCATGAAGCCAAACGAAACTAAGGCAACAAAAAACTGGCTGGGTAGATAGGCAACAATTTGCGAGACCAACTGATTGATTTCAGTAATATCTCGCAAGCGACTGACAATTTCTCCACTGCGGCGAGTTTCAAAATAATCTAAAGGTAGATGCAAAAGTTTGCGTCCAAATTCCAAGACTAATCCTAACTGCAACTTTTGACTAAAATGAGCGATCATTGTAGTTTGTAATAGTTGCATCGTACTGCCAAACAGAGTTGTAACTACCACAGCAGCTATAACAACATTTAGCAGTTGAACATCTCCCCGTACTAGAACATCATCTGTGAGAATTTGAATTAAAAATGGGCTAGCTAAGGCAAGTAAACCTAAGACGAGATTAATGCCCAAAGCCTCAATCAGTATGGCTCGATAAGGTAATATCCGTTGAAAAAAACGGATAAATCCGCCTAAAGAATCTTCTTCATCCCAAGTATAAAAGCAGCTAGGATCGGGAGTTAGCAAAAGCATGATGCCATTCCATGCTTTCATTAATTCTCGCCTGCTTAAGTAGCGAATACCCGCAGCTGGATCGGCAATGACGTAATTCTTACCCTGTCGCCCGTACAATACTACCCAGTGGTTGCCCTGCCAATGCACGATCGCTGGTAGAGGAACATCATTAATATGGTCTACCACCTCTCGCGAAGCTTTAACTGGTCGAGTATTGAAACCCAAGGACTCCGAACCACGCCTTAAACCCAACATCGTCGTTCCCAACTGTCCAGTACTGACAGCTTCCCGCGAACGATTAATACTTAAAACCCGTCCGTGATGTCTGCAAATTGTAGCCAGACAAGCTGCCCCGCAATCTTCCTCGCTTGCCTGTAAGACACATGGATATTTTTTGTTAAACAGGCTAACCATAATAGGTAATGGGTAATAGGTAATGGGTAGTTGGTAATTGGGAAGCCGTAAGTCGTAGGGGGGGTTTTTTGAAGATCCCTATGAAAAAACAAACAGTACTACAGTTAAACCCGCCCGTACACAAGTCAGAAGTATTTCACGCACCACGCACCAATTTACAAATCCGTCAGTAGTCTTGCTTTTCTCAGAATGAATTGCAGTACGGTTTCGGAGCGAGAAATAATATCGGCTGCACCTTCCATCCCAGGTTGCAACCGACAAACACGATCGCCTGTACTGACAAATTCACGATCCGGCTGAATCGTCACTTCATAGATAGACGGGGCGATCGCTTCTAACCCCGCGCTAGCTGCGGGTATTGCATCTGGAGCAACGGCTTGAACGACACCCCTGAGAGTACCGTAGTCGGGATAAGGACAGGCAGAAACGCGCATTTGAACTTGTTGCCCGAGTTTAACTTTACTAATATCTGGTTCTGCAACACGAGCTTTTACCACTAAGGAAGCGTTGCGGGGAGCAATTTGGGCGATCGCATCCCCCATGCCTACCACCTGTCCTGGGTTACGCAGTTCTAGCTTGAGAATTGTGCCATCTGTAGGGGCAAGAATAAATGTCTTCCTCAGTTCCAAGCCAATTTGTTGTAGTTCTTTTGTATCCCGCTCTTGTTGATTTTGCAGGGCAATTTTGTTAACGATCAGGTTTTCGCGTTCTCTGTTTAATGCAGCTATAGTTGCAAGTCCTCTGGCTTTGGCTTGAGCGATCTGCTCGTTAGCTATAATCACCGTGGCATTACTAGGATTGAGGTTGGCTTCAGCTTGTTTGAGTTTGGCTCTAGCTGCTTTGAAAGCTTGTTCTTTTTCCTTAACTTGCAATTGGGCGATCGCACCTGTATTTGCTAGTTGTAGATATCTTTGCTTCTCTTCCTGTGCCAATCCTAGAGCGGCTTGAGCTGCTTGTACTTCTGCAATTGT
>NZ_JBOFLP010000026.1:0-13829 GCF_051657925.1 Chroococcidiopsis sp. | reverse complement strand
GATGGTGAGTTCGACAAAACTTGTAGGGATTGGAAAACATGCTCAATACGCTCATAAACTTCATCTCTGACCCGAGCGCCAATCGCATAATACTGGAGCTTTGCAAAAAATGTGACAAAGGAAAGCTCTGGACATAATGCAATTACCGATTTAACAAGAGAGACAAGATCGACAAAAATAACATTGACGTTTCTCGTGAGCAACACAGTTTTTGCAACCTGCTCAAGAGACAAACCGATACACGATCCACTTACTCCAAGGACAAAGGTGATTGACTCTAAGCCATATTGACTCGCTTTGAAAGCAGCATGATCGACATCCTGTTGACTAAACTGCTTATCCTTAACTTCAACAGCTAGAAAAATCCTACCATTCTTCTTGATGTCTATATCTGCTACTTCATTCGAGGAAGCGCCACTCTGATTAACCGGATGGACAATGACCTCAAAGCCTTCAAATTGATCGAAGTATATGGATAGAATAGTTCCTGTGACGATTGCAGCGACCTGCCCTTCAATCGATTTTGTCACAAATGCATTAACAAATTCAATAATTTTTAAGTGAGAGCCTGCTGACTCTGAAGGTTGAGAAAGAAGCTGATTTCGAGTAGTCTGTCTTTCAATCGTGTACCGCACAGCAATACAGAGACAATTGAAAGCCTGCTCAGATGTTTCTATCTCAGACAGCACTTTGTGCAGTATGAACAGAAGCTCTTTATCTTTACCAGCCCTCACAGCATTTGATAGGGATATCGTTGGAAAGCGGGCGGGCTTATTGAGAAATGGCTCATTCGAGCCTCCTAGCGAACGATTCAGTAATTGGCGCTCAAGCGGCACTACAACTTCATGACATAGGCTGCGGGCATCATAAGCTCCTTCAACATCAGCACCTGCTTGAAGCGCAAGAGCATTGATGTTTGGATTGGTTGCTTTCCCTAAAAGAGCAGTCACGAGAATATATCTGAAAGTTAGATGTTTTCCTTGAATGATTGTTCTGATTTCGATATCCCATTTTGTCGCTGGAATTTGTCTAGAATCATCTTGCGCGATTGCGATCGCATCCTGAAGAAGTTGCTCGGCTGCTGCGCGATCTACAGTTGGTTTAAAAAGGCTCATGCTCAATGCTCTGGATTAGCAAACTGTGCAAAAAACTCAGCAGGTTCAACACCTGTAGCCCGAACCCATCGTAATGCTTCTAGGATGTCAATTCGGCGTTCCCGACGTTCTATTTTTGAAACGTCAGGTTGCGTTAAGCCAATCTCCGAGGCAATTGCTTTTTGAGAGAGCTTCGCTGTTTCTCTTAAAGAAATCAGCTCATCAACAATTCTGTGGTACTCGGGATCGTGAATACTTGAGATGAATTGCTTTGGACTTTCCATAATTCAGATATTGATTTAGAAAGCCAAATATGCCAAAATCGCATATATGAAGAACAAAATGGTTTTATCGGGACTCTCAGTGTTCTCCGGCGCAGGGGGTATGGATGTTGGATTCATTCGCGCAGGAGTCGAGATTGTTAGTGCCAATGACATTGACAAAGATGCATGTCTCACATATGAGGCAAACCACCCAGGAGTAATTATCAAGTGCAGCGACATAAATAAAAATTTGATTAACATGCATCAATTTGAGGGAATCGATCTTGTTTTTGGTGGTCCACCCTGCCAAGGGTTTTCTGTAGCTGGAAAGATGAATCCTGACGATCCGCGTAGCAAATTGTTATGGACATTTATGAAGGCTGTGGAGTTAACAAAACCTCGTGCTTTTATTTGTGAGAATGTTAAAGCACTAGCAGTTCTTGACAAGTGGTTCGAGGTTCGCCAACAACTTTTTCGTTGTGCAGCTCAGTTGGGATATACATACAAGTTAGTCATCCTCAATTCATCTGATTTCGGCGTACCACAATCCCGCGAACGAATGTTCCTGATTGGGTTTCGAGATGTTGAAAATATTAATAATTTAGAAGTACAGTTCGAGCAATATAAAAAGCCAGCTCAAACAGTTAGAGATGTTGTTTTACCTCTAGGTGTAGCAGGTTCCGAAAATAATCAGCGGATATGTAATGCAAAAGTTACTATCGCCGCAAAGCCTGTAATGCGAAAATCTCCATATGCAGGAATGCTTTTTAATGGTCAGGGAAGACCGTTAAATCCTGATAGATACTCATGCGCTCTCCATGCTTCGATGGGTGGGAATAAGACACCAATAATTGATGAAGATCATTGCTATTTTGGTCAAGATAGTTGGGTTGAATGGTATCACTCTTACTTGATGAAAGGGGGAAAACCATTACCTTTAGATGCTGCACCTAAAAGACTTAGACGATTGACGATTGACGAAGCGCAAAGAATACAGACCTTTCCAGATGATTACCAATTCATCGGTGGACAAAGCTCGATCTACAGGCAAATTGGCAATGCTGTCCCCTGCAATTTAGCACAAGTGGTTGCAGAGGTGGTTCGAGATGTTCTTAGCAACCCTGAAGCAATCGCGTCACTACCTTCTGAGGAATGTGAAACCAAACTGTTACGGCTAGCCATCTAAGCTTTGAGTCAAACGCAGACTACCAACTCCCATTACCCATTACCAAATTCCCATATTGATAGATGCCCTGCATCTAGACCTACAATTACGATTGTTGTGGTTTGCAGTTGAGTATATTTAGAGGTGAGTCGCCTTGAAACTCGTGTCCGATCCCGCGATCGCTGACAAAATTAGCAGAATGAACGAACGAGTGCGCTGGCAAGATCCTGTCATTCAACGAAGAGGAATTGACCAAACTCGGATGGTGCTGGAAGACGAACGAGCAGATAACTCAGAGTTTTCGTTTCTAGTTATAGGCGATACTGGTACTGGTTCGCACCGACATAATAATCCCCAACGCGAGGTAGCTGGACTATTGCAGCCGCATCTTGCCGACAGTAGTTTTATGCTACATACGGGCGATGTCATTTATCTGGTTGGATCGAGCGAGTTTTATCTGGATAATTTCATCAAGCCTTATCGAGAGTTTTTAGTCGGTGGCGAAAACCCCAAAGCGATCGCCTACGACCGAATGACTTTTAGCCGACCCATCTTACCAGTTCTGGGAAATCACGATTATTACAATTTGCCATTATTATTTGGCGCGATCTCTTTGACGACCTTGCCCGTGCGTCGTCTGCTTAAATTTAGAAGAGACTTTGATGTAGGTTGGCACGGATCGAAACAGGGTGATGCCTATGCACGCGCATTTCTAGATTATCTCAAAGCATTAAAGTTGCCAGGTGAATTAGATCGCCACTTAAGCAAGCACTACACGGCGAAAACAGATACGGGTTATTGCCTGCGCTACGAACCTGGGCATTTTACCCGCTTGCCCAATCGCTACTACACTTTTCGCTATGGCGGAATTGATTTCTTTGCTTTAGATTCCAACACGTTTAACGACCCGCTACCAATATCAACCACCCCAGAGGGAGAAGCACGTCGTCAGCAGGTAGTACAGCGCCGCGATCGCCTCGAACAAGAAAAGCTAGAAATTCTTGACGCATCGGACAAACTGAATCCCGACAATCCTGACGATGCTGAACAATTGGACGATTTGCAAGTCAAACTGTCGCAGATTGAGGAAATTATTGTCGATCTCGAAAAGCAATTAGCTATTAACAAAGCAGTAGTCACCGACACCGAACAACTCGATTGGTTGCAACAGCGATTGATTGAATCGTGGCATACAGATGAGGTACGGGGAAGGGTGCTGTACTTTCATCATCCCCCTTACGTGACTGAGGCAACGAAATGGCATCAAGCGCAAACTCTAGCAATTCGCGATCGCTTGCGTAGCGTACTCAATGGCGTGGCTGAGGCTGTCGGTTCTCTTCCCCAAGGTCGTCCCATTGTCGATCTAGTTTTAAACGGTCACGCGCACTGTTTAGAATACTTAAAAACGACAGACACAGGACATGCTGATTCCAATATCAATTGGATTGTTTGTGGTGGAAGCGGGTACAGCTTGCGCCGCCAGCGCGAAGAGGGGACGGATTTAATGGAAGGAGAAGAGGAAGAAAAGTTAGTAGCGCGATCGCATCTTTTTGTCGGTCGCAACGGTCATAAATCCGAGAAGCGTCGCCCCTACACTTGTTTGCGAATTGACGTACAAGATGGTTGTCCCCCCAAATTTGTCATCCGTCCTTTTGTTACCGAACGATATCAAAAGCGGTGGCACAAATACGCGATCGAGCCTTTTACGATTTGAATGGTATTGATAATGGCGAGGAGTGAGGAGCGAGGCGATCGCGCTTGCCGAGGGTTGTGCCAAAAATTCAACTCTACGACTCACGACTCGCTTAAACCGGATTGACCGCTACAAAAGTCGTAAAAATCTTGTCACCCACATCGTTAATTTGATGCTGGATGCGATCGAGAAATTCATGCAGTCCAGTATTTACAATTTCCTCAATTGTGATATATTCCAATTCCGATCGCAATCGACCGAGAGCGCGTTCGGCGGGATTTTGCCAAGTACCGATGGGAGTTCCAGTAATTTGATGTAGCGATTGCTCTGCTTGGAGTAAGCAAAATTGAATCGAACGGGGAAATTCGCGGTTGAGAATCAAAAATTCCGCTACAGCTGTAGGCGCAATGCGATGTCGTCCCCATTTACGATACATCTCGTAAGCACTCGCAGATTTTAGCAATGCTATCCATTGCAACTGGTCTAGAGTCGTCCCCACATCTTTAGCTGAAGGTAGCAAAATATAGTATTTTACATCTAAAATTCGAGCCGTTTTATCAGCCCGTTCTAACAAACGTCCAATTTGTCCAAAATGCCAACCTTCATTGTGCGTCATGGTTGCATTCATCACCCCAGCAAACAAGTGACTGGCTAACTTTACTTCAGCAAAAAAATTCGACCATTCAGGAACGGTATGAGATTGAGCCGCTTCCTTGACTAGGAAATAAAATGCATTCACCCGTTCCCACATTTCCGAGGAAATAATTTCACGGATCGATCGCGCGTTCTCTCTGGCAGCAAACAAGCAAGAAGCGATCGAGTTAGGATATTCGCGATTGAAAGTCAAGAACTGAATGACATTTTCTGCTGTCGCTTCACCGTAGCGTTCTTGAAATAACGATAAATCTCCTGTAGTCAAAATCAAAGGTTTCCACTGCTGCGCTTCTCCAGTAGGAGCATCCAATAATAGAGTTAAATTGACATCAATAAAACGGGCAACATTTTCTGCCCTTTCTACATAGCGGTTTAACCAGTAAATTGAATCAGCAACTCTGCTTAGCATAGTTGGTAATAGGTAATAGGTAATAGGTAATAGGTAATGGGTAATAGGTGAGAGGTGAGAGGTCAATTTTTGACTTCTGACTTTTGACTTCTTACCCTCACTCCTCATTTACATACCACCCAAGTATCTTTACTCCCTCCACCTTGGGAGGAGTTGACTACCAGAGAACCTCTTCTAAGGGCAACGCGGGTTAGTCCACCTGGATTGACGTAAATTTCTTTGCCGTAGAGGATATACGGTCGCAAGTCTACGTGACAGCCTTCAAATTGGTCTTCTATAATGGTTGGCACGCGAGACAAACACAAAGTTGGTTGGGCAATGTAGTTGCGCGGACTAGCCTTAATTTTTTCGGCAAATTCTTGACGTTGTTCTGGGGTAGCAGAAGAACCAATGAGCATTCCGTAGCCACCAGATTCATTCGCTGCTTTGACAACTAACTTATCGAGATTTGCCAAAACATGCGCCTGTTGATTTGGTTCCCAACAGAGGTATGTAGGAACGTTAGATAAAATCGGTTCTTCGCCCAAATAGTAGCGGATCATCGCTGGAACGTATGCGTAGATGACTTTATCATCAGCTACACCAGTTCCTAGTGCGTTAGCCAGCCCAACTCTACCCGCACGATAGACTTCCATCAGTCCAGGTACGCCTAATAAAGAATCGGGGCGAAATGCTAATGGATCGATAAAATCGTCGTCAATCCGGCGATAAACGGCATCAACGCGCTTTAAGCCTTTGGTAGTCCGCATTTGTAGGTAGCCATCCGCCACTACCAAATCTCGTCCTTCTACCAACTCCACACCCATCTGCTGCGCCAAGAAGGAATGCTCGAAGTAAGCTGAGTTGTAGATTCCTGGCGTTAAAACAACTACCGTTGGATCGTAGAGTTGAGGAGGAGCCAGGTTGAGTAGGGTTTCTAGTAAATGACTGGGATATTCCTCAACGGGCTGAATTGTCATCGACTCAAAGACTTTGGGAAAAGTGCTTTTCATGACGCGACGATTTTCCAGCACGTAGGAAACGCCAGAGGGACAGCGCATATTATCTTCTAATACGTACCAGCGACCATCGCGATCGCGCACTAGGTCAGTTCCGGTAATATGACACCAGATCCCACCAGGCGGTTTTAGTCCAATACAAGGCTTTAAAAATCCCGTAGCCGATTCGATTAACTCGCTCGGAATCACGCTATCTCGTATGATTTTCTGCTCGTTATAAATATCATTAATAAACAAATTCAGGGCAAAGATCCGTTGCTTGAGTCCCTTTTCTAGAAACTGCCATTCCTCAGCTGAGACGATGCGGGGAATGATGTCAAAGGGAAAAATCCTTTCTGTACCTTCACCCTCACTGTAGACATTAAAGGTGACTCCCATGTTCATCAAAGCAATTTGTGCTGCTTGATGTCGCCGTTGTAATTCTCCTGCTGGTAGAGAATTAATTCTTTCTAGCAGTGGAATTGCCTCCGCACGAGGTTTATCTTTAGTGACGAATAGCTCGTCGTAAAAGTCTCCTGGTTCGTAATTGTCGAATCGCACAATAGAAAGGGTAGGGGTAAGGGGAAAAGTCGTAAGCCGTAAGTCGTAAGTCACAAGTTCTTCCGACTTGCTACTTTTTAGCGATCGCAGTTTGTCTGTCGTCAATATTGAATTACCTTACCAAATAGAATATCGATCGCATTTCAACTGTAGTTTTGACTACAAAATCAATTGTTAATTGGTAATTAGTAATTGGCGGGTGGATAGTAGCGCTTTGGCTGGGGTGAGACCAGCCTGAGAATTCAAAACCACACAGTTCACTGACTAATTGGCGGAATTCGCGCTACGATACCTTTTTTCAGTGGTTCCGGTCGCTCCGACCAAGGCAGCAGACCGTCGTTCTTGGCATGATACTTGCTAGCGCAGTCGAGTATGGCAGCAGCGCTATCTTCAGCTGGTAGCGTCCCAAACACGTAAGTACACTTTCCTTCTGCCGCAAACGTCACAACGCAGGGAGAGCTACAAGCACTCATGCACTCCACTGCTTGTAAAGAAAATTCTGGTGCGAGTTGCCACTCTTTATAAAGTTGGGTTAAGCGATCGAACAAGATTTGACCACCACTCACTCCCACTCGTTTACCGTCCTGCCAAGTACTGGCGCAGGTTGTACAGACAAATACAGTGTGTTTCTCGTTCATAAATGTTGCAAAACTTAATAAAATTTGTTAAGTTTATTTAAGACAAAGTAACAAATAAACAAAAACAATCTCATGACACGCTCTGGATATATTACTTCACCTGGCGAAGGCGAAAAGCTAAACAATTTCGCAGTCGAACCCAAAATGTATGTAGATGAGACCCCTCGCATTGGTTTTACCGAGTACGCAGAACTACTCAACGGGCGGCTAGCAGCGATTGGTTTTGTGGCTTTGATTGCAATGGAAGTATTGACTGGTCACGGCATCTTTGGTTATCTGGCTGGTCTAGGACAATAGATATTCGTACCTCAGATGCAATGCACAGGTAATTTAAGGTTGCTAGATAAATGTGAGAGGTTGCTAGCAACCCATAGTTATTCGATCTAGGAAGAGCGATCGATCGGGGTTGGTTCTGGTAGGTTGATAGCAGGATTGCGCGTGAAGAACCCTACAGGCATCAACTTAAAACCAGCATGGTGAACGGGCATAACAGGCCAGTCTTCAGGGCGAGGAACGTGGGTAGTACCGAACGTGTACCAAGCTACCAAGTCTTGACCTATAAGCGGTTCATCATCCGTAACAAGGGTAGGTAAGCCCTGTTGGGAGTTGCTTTGGTTGGGATATTCTCCTCCAGCGTGGAGTTCTTTAGGTTTATACTTAGTCACCCAGAAATGGTGAGTAGCGAAGCCCGCGCGATCGCGAATTGTTGCGTCTTGGCTAGGGAAAAAGACTGTATTTCCAGACGGCATTAACATGTAACTTGTGGGTGCGCCGAGTTGATTTTTGCGAGTCGTACTGGCGATCGCCCATTCTCGGTTTTCCGTCATATTCAAATCCCGAACGGCGCTTTTCTCTGATGTTAAGGGTACGTGTTTGGCAACAAATGCATTTCCTTGAGGATTGCTTGCATGAGTAGGTAGGGATTGAACTGTCATTTCCATTGGCATGTTTGCTTGACCGTCTACATCCAGGTCTAAGCGAAAGTTAAAGAAGTGCTGGTGGTTGACACCGAAAATGTTTTTGGCGATTAACTTGCCGTAGGTATCTCGATTTGCAGTGGTGACAGAATCCGATCCTTGGGCTAAAACAAGTCCGTGCAAGTCAGTCCGCACGTCTAACGATCCATCTTGGTGAAAGATCCAGTTGATGGCATAGTCGTAATTACCGATCGTTGCTGTCGTTGTGACAATCAGTTGGCGATCGCGTCGGACATCCTTGCGTTCGGATCTATAATCGTAGTGCTTCCATAACACGCCATTATCTTTTTCATAGATCCCGATAACATCAGGCATGGCATAAGGTTTGCCTTGCGAATCTGCTAGCACTGCATCTAGCAATACCCCATTTTCAGGAACTTCTTTGCCTAGTTCCTGAGTATTAGTTAGCGTACCGAAATTGTATTCTCCGATATCAAAGGCATTGCGAAACGACCACTGCGGATTGGGATCGCCATAGGGAACGACCATTTCAGATAGGCTGGCACGATACATGACTGGACGAAATTCGCCACCGTCTTCATGCTGCACTTGGTAAAGGATCAAGCCATCCCGTGGATGCATCATGTAGCGGAATTTCCACCCCTGCCAACTCACTTCATTACCATTGAGTTTGAAGGTGTGACCGTTGGGTTGCAGGATTTTTAGTAACTTGGTTGCCGTTCTTAGGGGGCTGAGCGATCGCGGATCGTAGTCCCAATTTTCCTTGGAGAGAGCTACGACACCCGTATCGCTAAAACTAGCCAGTTTTTTAGCATTGAGATCGACAGTTGCAACGACTCCCTCTATCGGCGTGCCGTAATAGTTCCAGCGATCGCCTTTGAAGTAAGATAACGTTCGACACAGACGCGCCCCACTTGACTTTTCTGCTTCAGTCACCAGCCCTACTGCCCAGCCTTCAACGATAACTTGTTTGAAGTCAGTAATGCCTCGCTTCCTCATGGCTGCTTGCCAGCGCGGATCGGCTTTGGTGACTGCCGTTGCTATTTCATATTCTGGTCCCATGATGGCTGGCTGCACGCCAGGAATCTCTTGCCAGGATGATAAAACCGCAGCTTTAGCTTTAGTTGTAGGTTTTAAAGTTACAACAGCTTCGTAGGTTTTGTTTTGAGAGCGATCGTAAACCACAGCAAACACTTCTCGTTTGAAGGGTTTCCCTGGCTTGAAATTCAAGACTTCTGTTTTATCTGGTTCGTTCAGAGCAACGATGGGAAAGTGAATTTCCCGTTGGGGCATTTTTTGTTTAATGAGTGCAACGGCTGCTGTAATCTCTTGTGTCGTTAATGAATCTAGTGGATGAGTAGGGGTGACTATTCGAGCTAGAGAGATTTGAATTGAACCGATAGCGATCGCGACTACGATAAACGTGGCTATAGATAACCAAAATTGGTTTCGCCGCTTCGAGAATAACTGGGAAAGAATTTGCAACATAGGAAGACTTCTGCGCTGTCAGATTTGTAGCCTTGGCTATCGCACTAAGGCATCTGCTTGCTTCTGGGTGGTAATAATAGCGCGATCGGGAACTTTTACGCCGTTTTGCAGCGTTACGTCCACGACTATAGCCTCGCTACCGATTGTCACGTTGTTACCAACTTTAGAGCGAAATAATATGGCATCATCTCCAATCGTGAGATTATCGCCAACTTCGAGAGGTCCGTGAAAAACGATGTTATCGCTCGTATCTAAGTTTTTACCAATACGGATGCTCGTACCTTTGAGCGCATGAAACGTAACTCGATCCTCAATTTGGGCATTCTCCCCAATAATAATTGGCGTGCCTTCATCAGCACGAATTGAAGTTCGCTGTCCCACGGTGCTATTACTGCCAAGCCTGACATCTCCAACGATGCGAGCAAATTCATCAAGTTTCACATTTTGACCGATTGTGGGTTTAACTGGTCTCGGATTCCAAGATGTTTTTGGTGCTGTACTAACACCCGCTACGGCATCAAATCCTGCTTCTTCGTACAGGTGGCTGTAGTTTTCAGCAAACTCGGCATTGACTTCTAATACTTCTTCTTGAAACTTAGAATTAGCTTCCGTTTTAAGTGGGAGAGCATCAGCCTGCGCTTGAGTCGTAATAACCGCTCCAATGGGTACCAAACGGTTTTTGCCAATCCGCACGTTCGATAGAATCGCACCATGCAGTACAAAAGCACCGTCTTCTAGCACTACGTTGCGCAAGCGAGTATGAAACCCGATAAAGGTGAAGTTGCCAATTTGTGAATTCTCAATATTTGCCTGATGAGCAATACTCACTCGTTCGCCAGTACTACTTGATTTTGCCGCACAAGCACTCGGAGGAGCCGTATTTCTATGGAGTGCTAGAAATAAAATATTGTCTTGAAAATTAGTTCGATCGCCAATACAAATGCGAGTGTTGGGTTCCGCTCGGATGATAGTGTTACTAGCAATAAAAACTTTTCGCCCAATTGAAACATCACCAAAAAACTCATCTAACGGACTAATAAAGCTAGAATTAACTACGATTTTAAATGGTTCGAATAAACTGGTCAAACCCTGAGACTGAGGATTAAAAGTTACCGTTCTTAGTGTAAAAATAATAACGATCAAACCGAGGAATACGGAAAGCTTCAACCTATTTATAGCATTCTTTAGCATAGATTCTTTACCAAAAACCATGGCAAACTCTGTATTTAGAAGCTTAACTTGAAGTATTAAGGTTGAATAGTTTGCCATAATAATAATATAAGATGCGACTTATCAAAATAACAACTTTTGTCCGTACTTATATCGCTAATCATGATTTTAAAAGCGAAACAGTAGCACATTATTTTTCTGGATTGAACGCTTATCTGGCAACTTTTTAATTTGTAAACTCGCTCGGTAGAAGTAGGTTGAAGAAAATGACCTGCATTTGCCAACTCAACAACTAAAGCATTAGGCAATCCAGTGCGAAAAAGCTCGATAAATTATGATTTTGGAGGCAATGCAAAATCTTTCATACCTTCAGCGATCGCGATCGGCTTTTGCCTCATAGCTGCGAAGCATGAGCGTAGCGATCGCCTCTGCCCCTCTGCCCCTCTGCCCCTCTGCTCCTCTGCCCCTCTGCTCCCTGCTCCCTGCTCCCTGCTCCCTGATAACTGACTTGAGAGTGATGGCAAGGGAGGATGGTAATGTGAAAATAGCGCCAGATATTCTGCGATTCCAAGCAAAGTGTCACAGCGCTAAGTGCAGCGACGAAATAGATCGAAAGTTCAAAGTAGCGCGATCGCCCTTTTTGAGAAGTTTACAGTTGCAAACGCTCGGTCAGGAACAATAACCTATTCCATGAATATCCTTGAAGTCTCCACTACTCCCTTTACCGACCAGAAGCCAGGTACTTCTGGTTTGCGAAAAGCGGTCAAAGTGTTTCAGCAACCCCACTATTTAGAAAACTTCGTCCAATCCATCTTCGATAGTCTCGAAGGTTGTCAGGGACAAACTTTAGCTTTGGGTGGTGACGGTCGTTACTACAACACAAAAGCGATCCAAATTATTTTGAAAATGGCTGCTGCGAATGGTTTTAGCCGAATTAAGGTCGGTCATCGCGGTATTCTCTCTACTCCTGCTACTTCCTGTATTATTCGCCAATACAAAACCTTGGGTGGAATTATTCTCTCTGCCAGTCATAACCCAGGTGGGGTAGATGGGGACTTTGGCGTAAAATATAACACTGGCAATGGTGGACCCGCGCCGGAAAAGGTGACTGAGGCAATTTATGCTCGTAGCAAAACCATCGATCGCTACAAAATTCTGGATGCGCCAGACATCGATTTAGACACTTTAGGCGAGTCTCGTTTGGGAGAGATGACGGTTGAAGTTATCGACTCAGTTCAAGACTACCAAAAACTAATGGAGTCGCTATTTGATTTCGATCGCATTCGTCAATTTCTCGCCTCTGGCAAACGCATCTGCATTGATTCCATGCACGCAGTCACGGGTCCCTATGCCCGGGCAATTTTCGAGCAAAGCTTGGGCGCACCGCAAGGTACAGTAGTCAACGGTACGCCTTTAGAAGATTTTGGCGGCGGACACCCAGACCCGAATTTAGTCTATGCCCACGATCTCGTAGAAATTCTGTTTGGAGACAATGCACCTGACTTTGGTGCTGCTTCCGATGGAGATGGCGATCGCAATATGATCTTGGGCAAACATTTCTTCGTCACCCCTAGCGATAGTCTAGCAGTACTGACAGCTAACGCTAAATTAGTCCCTGGTTATGCTTCAGGACTTGCTGGAGTCGCCAGATCTATGCCCACAAGTCAAGCGGCGGATCGCGTAGCGGCTAAATTGGGAATCGATTGTTACGAAACTCCGACGGGATGGAAGTTTTTCGGCAATCTCCTTGATGCAGGCAAAGCTACCCTGTGCGGGGAAGAGAGTTTTGGTACGGGTTCCAACCACATTCGCGAAAAAGATGGGCTGTGGGCGGTGTTATTTTGGTTGAATATCCTTGCCGTGCGCCAACAATCGGTAGAACAAATCGTGCGCGAACACTGGCAGACATACGGACGCAATTATTACTCGCGCCACGACTATGAAGGAGTAGATAGCGATCGCGCCAACACCTTAATGGAAAAGTTGCGTTCTGTCGCCCCTACACTCAAAGGTAAGCGGTACGGGCAATATGAAGTCGAATATGGAGATGATTTCAGCTATACCGACCCGATTGATGGTAGTATCAGCAGCAAACAAGGCGTGCGGATTGGTTTTGTTGACGGCTCTCGGATCGTCTTCCGCCTTTCCGGTACGGGAACCCAAGGAGCAACATTACGGGTTTACTTTGAAAGCTATGAAGGTGACTCTAGCAAACAAGATCTAGAGGTACAACAAGCGCTAGCCGAACCAATTGCGATCGCCCAGGAAGTTGCTCAAATTCGCGAATATACTGACATGTCAATACCGACGGTGATTACTTAACTAGAGAGTCGGGAGTCGGGAGTCAGGAAAGCTTGGTGCGTGGGTATTCAATTCTCCTCTGCTCCCCTACTCCTCTGCTCCTCTGCTTTCTTCTAACCCTAACCCCTAACCCCTGCTTATGGCAAAAACTCTGGGAGAACAGCTTTTAGCAGTGACTGTACGACGCTCTCGCCATGCAAGAACTCATTCCAATTGCTGTAGTGTCTGTGGGAAACCATTGAGTAATGATACAACTCCTAGCGATCGCCAAGTTGTAACTGAATCAGATTCAAGTCAAATACTCGTTTTTGGGCTAACTGTACTCATCGGTTTACCCATGCTTTGTGGTGGACTGTATCTACTCGGAAGTACGCTAGCAGATCTGCAAACTAAAGGGAGTTGCGCGAATCCTGCGATCGTCAATCGTTGTAACGCTCCCGCGCGCTAGCACCGATTATGCGATCGACTAGGTATCAAA
>NZ_JBOFLP010000025.1:0-25398 GCF_051657925.1 Chroococcidiopsis sp. | reverse complement strand
AAATGCCTTGTAAATAACTGTTGCAGACCCACCTAGCGAGGACATTTTTCCAGGCGTTCTGCAATCCAGACTTTAACAATCGATTGACGAGTCACACCCAAACGCTTTGCTTCCCGATCTAGTGCTTCAATCATCCAGGCGGGAAAATCCACGTTCACCCTTTTTTGCTCGTACCCAGGACGACGTGCTGCTGATAAATCGAGAAATTCAGTGATGTCTTCACCCCGATCGAACTTCTCATCAAATTCACTTGCTTTCATATATTGCCACCTCTTCTTTACGCGCACGTCGCACTGAAATTATGCGGATTTTTTCATTTCTATAGGTCATCACAGCAGACCAATGCTTATTCTCAATTTTTCCAATAACCAAATATCGGGGTTCGTCCTCTGTCCGTGCTGGAATTTCTAGCCTTTGAGGGTCTTCCCATAATTCTTGTGCCTTGACAAAATCGATCCCGTGTTTTTCGCGATTGGATTGACTCTTAGTCTCATCAAACTCAAATTCCATTTTTATATACTTATTATACTGTTTCTATATCTAATGCTTGCTAATTTGTCGCTGATTCAGCTTCTTCTCACAATGCTGGTAGAGAAACGATGGTTTTTTATAGAATCGCCTTCAGCGAACCCGTGACCGACAGGGAGATTTGAGATCCCTTGAGAAAATAACGCTCGTCACTCACTGTTGCTGTTCTCCAAAAGCCGAGTGGCTTGGTGCTTCTAGAAACAATCGCCCACCCATTGCAAATAGTGGTAGCAGATCGAAGCAAACACTAGTTACACTACATGATATCGTTATAAGATTGCACGCTAAGGTGTATAAGGACAACTATGGAACGAGAAGCTGTAACCATTCGTATTCCTGCGGAGCTACTTGAGCAAGCAAGGCAGTTGCGAGAGAGCAGCGAGTCTTTTAACGAGATGGTTGTCGAAGCGATCGCCCGTGAAGTGCGACGACGGCGTTCTCTGGCAGCTCATCAGCGGATCGTGGCTCGTAGTGTTCTTGTTGAAGCCCAAACAGGTATTCAATCGAGTTCTGTGGACTTGATTCGTCAGCTGCGAGCTTCGGAGGGACGGCGTGACTAAGTGTATTGATACCAGCGTTTGGATTCCTTATCTTGTACCTGAGACACTGCAACCTCAAGCCAGAAACTTAATCGTTCCCTTACTAACATCGAACGTGCGTTTGGTTGCTCCAGCATTTGCATGGGCGGAAGTGGGTTCGGTGTTGCGAAAAAAAGTGAGGTTGGGAGCCATGACTTCGGCACAGGCAGAAGGATTTTATGATGACTTCTGCCAAATGCCTGTGGACTACCTCGATAGCGATACTATTCGTGCCAAAACATGGGCAATCGCCGAGCAGTTTTCCCTAGCAACACTCTATGATGCTGCTTTTTTGGCAGTTGCCGAGCTAGAAGAAGCGGAATTTTGGACAGCAGACCAATCCCTACTCAGTACACTGACATTATCTCCAGCCTACGTCAAAAAATTAGAAACATAAACGACAGATATCGTTGTGAAGCGATCGCGGGTTTTTTTTCTGACTTTAGGGAGCGCGATCGCTCAAGAGCGCATCTTCATCACGGACTCGCTTGGAGAAAAGCAACTGTAGTAGACCAATCTACGGTTCGATTCAAGAGAAAGCGTTCAAGGAAGGCACGAATATGGCTAATTTCTGGTGCTGACAGGTAGCGCGATAGATACTCGACATACGCAGGTCGCTTTGAATCGGTAGCATTAGCACTAAACCAACGGTTTAATCATCTTTGACAAGTTAAGCTCTAGGGCTGCTAGTCAATGAGTAAAAATACATAATAGACCACCTGAAAAACTCATGCGACTGTAAGGGAGTGCATCTAACCAGAAACTCCCCTGATGCTGAAAAAATCTAAACGAAGTAATCGTGACCATGCACATAAACAACAATGTCCAGGTCGCAGCAACGAAGCAATTGCGGAGCAATTACAAGCGCTACTTACTCCTGCTGTTAATAACCAACAGCTTTACTTCCGCCAACTTGGGCTACGAAACCGTATTCTGAACTTGTCATTAATGCTCGCTGCCGTGCTAACAATGTTGTGGAGACAAGTACCAAGCGTGCAGGAATTAACCCGAATGTTAGCACGAGAGGACTTGCTATGGTGCAAAGCTACTGTTGTTTCCCAGCAAGCTCTCAGCCAAAGATTTCTCAGTTTTCCAGCAGCTGTGTTTGAACGGGTGTTTCTGGAGTCATTGCCCCAGTTTAGACAGCGGTGGGCGCAGCGGCAACGCCGTCCACTACCTACGAGCGTGCAGTGTGCTCAAAAGCATTTTGACCAAATTTGGATTGCAGATAGCTCCACATTGGAAGCCCTGTTTCTTAAGCTCAAAAGCTTACAGGACAAAGCTACAGGCACTCTGGCAGGTAAAATGAGTACGGTAGTAGATTTAGTCACTCGGCTACCTGTGCAGATTTGGTTTGAGCAAAATCCTAAAGCCAGTGACACTTGCTTTGAAGATGATTTGCTGGGCTTAGCGGCGGCAAAGACGTTGCTGATGATTGACCGGGGGTTCTTTTTTTGTTCTGGTCGCAGCTTCAGGACAAGGAAGTAGACGTTATCTGTCGCTTAAAGGCGGGAGCTGCTTACACGATTGAGCGTACTTTCACAGATCAGACCCAAGTAAGAGATCGGTTGATTCGCTTAGGAGTCAAACGCAAGGGAGCACCTCAGTTGCAGATGCGCTTGGTACAGGTCAAATTTGGCTCAGTTTGGTATAGTTACGTAACTACGGTAGTACAACCCGAGCGATTACCGCCCTACGTTGTCGCTGACCTCTACCGTCGGCGATGGCGAATTGAGGAAGCTTTCAACATAGTCAAACGCCTACTGGGATTATCATACCTCTGGACTGGTTCAATCAACGGAGTGCAGTTGCAAATCTGGGCTACCTGGTTGTTTTATGCGGTGCTAGTAGATCTAGGAGATGCCGTAGCTGATGAAGTGGGAGTCCCATTTGACTCTATTTCTTTAGAGATGCTGCACCGGGGAATGTACCACTTTGGCGTTGCCTACGACAAGGGTAAGGCTAGCGATCCAGTGAGCTATTTTGCTGCGCCAGAAAACCAAGATGTGAGAGTAGTCAAAATCCGTAAAAAGGAAGCCTCACTTGACTTATCACCATTTCCTAGACAAGGCTTGACTTTTTCCCCATCTTCTTAACTTGTCAAGGATGGGATGACCCAGACGCGCCAAGGCGACGGTAATGGCGGCGATGCCTCGGTCGATCGCGCGGGGAGAAAAGGGAGTGACGCTAGTTGCTTCAACTGCACGGTAAAATGTCGAATGCCAAGCAAAGAAGCGTTCGTAATGGGAGCGATCGCGGGGGCGATGAATGTTGAGCAGCGTCACAACTAACCCTGGTCGTTCCTCATCCCGTCCGACACGGCTGGTAGCTTGGATGTATTCGGCTGCTGTTTTGGGTTGACCGAGAACTACCATTAATCCCAAGCGGGTAATATCCAAACCTACGGAGATCGTGTTTGTTGCCAGCACGACATCAACTTTGTCATCGCAACTGAAAGTCAATTCCATCCTTTGTTTCGTCTGGGCAACTTCGCTGGTACTAACGCGGGAGGTTAATTCTTCCGGTTCGTCGTCAATTTTGCGATCGGCAAATAAACTCGCAGTTTCACCGACTCGCCGCCGCTGGCTGTAGCGGACGAGGCGGGAGTTAACTTCGTCTTCCACGATCCGGCGGCTACCACCGAGTTCGCGCAGGGAGTTAAAGTAACCCAAAAGCGTCATGTAAGGGTCGGCTGGGTTATTGGGATTTTTCTTCCCTCCCGCCGCCAGCCAGTGTTTTTGGGCTGCGCCTAACAAAGCCAGATAAGTACGCAACAAGACTACCTTTAAGCTGCGTCCTTGGGCGGCGATCCCGACATAAGTACGGGCGTTTTTCTCTGTCGCTGGAACGGTTTTGGCAAAGAAAGAGTCGCGGCGGTTGGGACCTGGTGGGGGAAAGATATCGACTTCGCTACGACTCCTAAATAAGCTTCGGTTTTACCGCCACCTGTGGGGAAGAATAGCAAATCGACTAATTCCCTGTCGGTGTGGGTGGGGTTTGCTATTCCCACTAAGTTCATCAGCAAAAATGCCAACTGGAAGGGTCGCCATTGCGGGGCAGGTATTGATTCGGGAGTAGTATTTTTCCCGTGAGTTGCCCGTTGGCGGATGGCTTTGGCAATGGCGCGGTTGGCAATTTGGAAAGCTGTAAATATCTGCGGGTCAGCTAAGGCTTTGATGCCTGCATCGATGCGGTTTTTGGCAATTTCGGCTCGATGTAAGTTGTAGCGCGTCAATCAGGTGCGATCGCACTTCGGCTGATGTTATTGGTACGGTATCTGCCACAATCTTGTCACCTCATCGCTTCGTTAAACTGTTCTAAATGAGAGTTTGTTGTCCCTTTTGAATGATGTATTTTTTGATTTTGTACATAGGCGATCGCTCCCTCAAGTTGCTTACTGCCCATAGAAAATACACCATATCCCTCTTGCCAAGCGAATTTTTCCGAGTCAAGCTTCGGACTATGATTCAAATGGTGAGAGCTACTTCCTTTGATCTTTTTGACAAATTCTGCAATTGCTAAAGTTGGAGGAATAGAAACAACTATGTGAATATGGTCTTCAATCCCACCAATCGCATGAATTATAGAATTTAATGCGTCTGATTTACCGATAATGTAGTGATAAAGTTCTAATTCTTTGTTAGATGTAATTAGTGGTTGACGTTGTTTTGTTGCCCAAACTAAATGATAATAAAGTCGCCATAGAGCCATAGATTTTTAAATTAGGATCTATTGATATTTATTATGTTGCCCATCTAGGGGTAGAAAATTCACAGCCAGCCAGGGAATTAATTCCCTGACTGAAAGCTGAAGTCGTCTGAAGACGACTTGATAAGTTACAGCACAAACAAATCTCATTCAGTCCTCTTGTAGAGGACTTATGCTGTTAGCCAGGAGTTTATAACCCCTGGCGGGATGGTTGGCGGAATTTGGCGGGATGACTGGCAAGATGGTTGATGGGCTGGTAAACTGGGCGGGCTGAATGATAGAAATGGCACGATCGCAATATGTCTTTTACAAATCTTGCCATGTTGCATTTTCATCTGGTTTCAGCCAATCTTTTTGCAGAGAGTACAGCGCGATCGCACTTCTACTAATATTATCAATACGGTATCTGCCACAATGCTGTCATCTCCTGAGCGAGAGCAAAAAAATTTTTAGGATAGCCAAGATTCAACAGATAATGTTTTTACCTGTTGGATGCGTGGAAAGTCACTATCGATTGAAACTACAGTCAAGTTATGTTGTAGAGCAATGGCAGCAATCCAAAGATCGTTTTCGTCAAAACCTAGATCGACGATTTTAGTTTTTCTGCGCTTACTTTTTTCTTTTGGTGCGAATTGGTTGAACAAAGCTGCTTTCAGTTGACCATATACGGTAGCGGTGAATTCATCGATTCGGTAGATGCGAATATCTTCGAGAAATTCTGTTACTCGTGCCAGGTTTATTTCCTTTTGTTGAGATTTTTCTACCATGTATTGAAGTTCGCCCTGTACGATGACGCAGGTTGCAATATTAAATTCTCCGACCTCAGCAACGCGACGAATAACATTTGGTTCGACCAAAATGATAGCACTACAATGATTTGTATCGAGTAAATACATCAGTCAAAAGGATTTTCTGCATCAAATTTAGCTTTGCTACGAGTTGCATAAACTGACTGAAGACATTCTTCTAAATCATCACCAGCCCATTTGCCTACGTGTCTGAGGATAGAACGTCCAGAAGCAGGACGATAAGGTAGTTGAGAATTATCGTTTAAGTTTTGTTGTGGTTGCTGGTTTCCTGGCAATTCTATTACTTCATGCTGCTTTGTTTGCAAAAATTGAACGAAATCTAAAATTTCCTGTAATAAAGGTTCGGGTAATTTTTCTAGCTCTTTTGTAATCTGTTCTTGAATAGTCATTTTCTACTCCTGGGGTTTGTCTACTTAATTTAATCTACATCCAACCCTGGAATCGTTGATGCATTCTTCCCCTTTCGCGTCCCTACCTTCTTATTCTTCCCCTTAGCTTTCGTTTTATCTGCAACTTTCCCGCCTAAAATTTCGGCTTCGGCACGTTGTTGATTCAACTGGAGCAACCGTGCTAAAACCTCATCGTGGACTTCTTCTGACCAACGATAGCGCCAGGGTTTTTTCTTCTGTCGTCCACCCAGGGAATCAATTCCCTGGCTATCGTCTTCTTCCTCCTCATAGTCGAGTAGGAAGGTGCATTCGGTAGAAATATCCGTCCAGCCGTAAGCATCGAGGACAGTGCGATCGCATAAGCCATGAAGTTCCTCGCAGTTTGAGAATGTCGGGGTGGTTTTCGTCGGGATCGTGGAAGCGGTTGTAGGTGTCGGTGAGTCCTTGGTTGTTGCGTACCATTAAGGCGGCGCGGTATTCGTAGTATTCTTTGCCTATGGCTTCTAAGTTGGGGTTGGTTTCCCAGTTTTCAGGAAAGGGGCAGGAAAGGGGAAGGTTTGGAAACCATCGCTAGGTGTATAGCGCAAACCATCTCCTATTGTTGAGCAAAAAAATCTAACCCAAATTTCGTGTGTGCGAGATTGTAGAATGCAGAAAAATGAACTTCGTTGGTCTGCAAAGACACCTAAAGCGTGCGAGAAGACGCTACTTGCTGGTAAGAATGCAAATGAAAGATGTGCTGAGTGTAGAGAACATACTAATACCCGTTCGAGAGGTGCGATCGCTTTATTTCCTTCTTGGTTTCGTCTTCCAAAAAGCCACCACTGGCGGCTATAACTTCCAGGTTTATTTTTTCGTTCTGGATAAACTTTCTCTTTTAATATTGTGTATAAAGCAGGATATTGCTTTGCTTCATCTTCGTTCATCTCTCCAAAATTAATCACATATCGATCGCGTGTATGAGTTGAACTTGAATTTACCTCTTCCCCACCAATATAAGGAAAAATCCGCTCTTGATTTTTCGGATTCTTCTCAATTAATCTGTGCATTTCTGCAATTGGTGTAGCATCAGAGTTGGAATCATCAAATGTAAAACCCATACCGAGCACATAGCTACCAATAAAACTCTTATCAGCATTCGCTAATAACACAGCAGGATTTTCATTACCACCAGTATGAAATAAAAACGCCGAAATCAAATCGACTTCGCGCCCATCTAACAACTTTACACCTTGGTATTCACCCTTATAAACATGAACAATACTAACCACAACTGCGGCTAAACCAATCCATTGAACACGCTTTTGAGCATTGTATATTGTGCCACCATTCTCATAGATATATCTCAAGCCGCCGTTCTTCCCCTGGTTGCAAATAAAAAGAACCACTGGGCATTAAACCAGAAGTTTGCAGCGATACCTTACGCTCGATCGCTGCTACCAAGTCTACTGCTGTTTTCGCTTGTTTTAATTCCGCAAGTGACTTCCCAGAAATTTCGCAACCTGCGGTATCTTTTAAATATTTGGCGCGGTCATTTGGCTTAATTTTTAGCACCTCATCCACGCTGACAACAACCGTGACCGAGGTTTTCGTACCTTTGGGTTTACTCCAAACACCAATTGCAGGCGTTGTAGCTTGTTTTACTTCATAACCCACGATCGCCTCGTAGACCGACCCAATTTGCTCTACGTCTAAAGCCCGATATGACAAGCGTTCGCCGTCTAGAATCTTGCGGCATCAAGCCTTCATCTTCGGCGTAGAGTAGAAACACCAGCCGCAGCAAAGTCGTAATTAGCCCACCGTAAATGTGTTGCGGGTCGATTTGGGCGATATCATTCAGCAAGCGACCATTAACATGGAAACAGTTTGCCTCAGATCTGCCACCAATTCACTGCTTGAATTTTTCATGACGCAGCCACAAACAATCTTTTAGGAAGAGGAATGAATATTAAGAATCTTTTTAGAATGGACTCCAGTTCTAATTAAAGAGGAGAGGAGTTATGACAGCTCGAAAACAAGAGAAAGTTACCTCTGAAGTTCAACAAAAAGTGTCACCAGAAGTAGAAGTTAAATCTCCTGCGGTAGAGGACAGTGAAAACCCAGAAGATCCTATTTCAGAAGCAGGTGAAGTTCCTAAAACGGGTGATGCGCCTGCTGATTGATAGAACTTTTCGCGTATTCATGTCTCGATCCGTTCTCTGACAACAAGGAGTAAATGTCAGAAATGGCGATCGCGTTACGATCCGCAATCTATCTGGTAACTACAGTGCTTCTCCCAGTACTATCTACATTTTCCACCAAATGACTCGCCAAAAAAGTAGACAAAGTAGATACAATTGTAAGCGATCGCCGTTACCAAAGTTTTGATTAGTTAAAGTCTTTTGACTTGGGTGCGGGTGGGTTTACTAAATAATTCTAACTTCGACAAGAATTCTACATAAACCCGCCCCTACGAATCCATGACTTTATCAACAATGTCTCATCGCAGGTGTAACGTGTTCTGCTTCTGTATCGCGATTCACTCCTGGATGTTGTACCGTAAGTACGGAGCAGGGAGCGTGATGCAGGACGTAGTTACTGACACTACCCATAAACAATTCGCTCAAACCAGAGTGACCCCGACGACCCATAATAATTAAGTCAGCTTGCCAATTTCGCGCAAGCTCGCAAACAGTACGGCTAGGACTACCAGCTATCTGACTAAACTCCGTTTTCACTCCCGCCGCAGTTGCTTCATCTGTAAGACTTTGCAGCATTTCCAGTCCTTTATTAGCAAACTCTTCCCATCGCTGGTGCTGCATTTGTATGATTTCGCTACTCATCCCATATCCCTGATAGTAGTCTGCATGGGACATTATATAAATATCCGGGCTGCCCTCTTCTTCAGCAGAGAGTACGTGTAATAGCATGACGTTGGCATTAAGTGCCTTTGCTAAGCCTAGTGCTGCCTCAAAAACGCTTCGATTGAGGCTAGAAGTATCGATCGCCACTAATATTTTTTGAAACATATGAAGTTGCCTCCAGATATGTTATTGGTAATTGGTAATTGGTAATTGGTAATTGGTTCCTGTTCTCTACCGATCTACACATTAGTAAAAGACTTTGAGGAAATTGTGAGGATGTGAGCTGCGTTTACTTATAGCCTCCCTTTTTAAGGGGGGTTGGGGGATCGACTATGCCGTAGTCAAAAAGTCATGGTATAACGTCTCTAGATTGATTTTTGATTCACCCAACTCACTTTTTTATCTATCGCCACACCATCCAAAATTGTATGCCCCTCATAACTTTTAGCGCGAGATTGAATGACAATATAAACTAAATCTTCATCTGAGATATTTCTGAGCGTTCTCTCTCCATTAGGATCGACTCGTACTGCTGTACCTTCACTGATGGAAAAAATTTCACCATCAATTTGAAATTCGCCTCTACCTTGGATAAAGAGGTAAATTTCTTCATTCTGCTTATGCTTATGGTAGAAAGGGATTGCTGCATTTGCTGGCAACTTATTGAAGGAGATCTCGCAACTTGTTAAGTCTAAAATTTGATTAATAAATAACTTACCCTCAATCTCGATCGCTCTTGATGGTAGTTTAAACGAGAAACGATTTAATTGAGATAACTTGCCTAGCTCGGCTACTGTAAAGTTTTCACCGCGCTTAACTTTGCAATCAAATACTGTCATGATTTTGATTCCTGTTTAGAATTTAAATTCTGCTAGCAATAACTTCAATTTCGACTTTAGCGCCCTTGGCTAAAGCGTTTACACCAATAGTCGAGCGCGCTGGCGGATTGATTTCAAAATAGCTGGCGTAGACTTCGTTAACAGATACAAAGTCATGCATGTCTGTCAAGAAAATAGTTGTCTTTACTATGTCTTGCAACTGTAAACCAGCTGCGGCTAAAATAGCTTGAATATTCTGCATTAAATACTCAGTTTGTATCGCTGCCGAATCTGAAAATACTGCATCGTTTTGAGCATCATAAGCCAATTGTCCCGAACAAAATATCAAGCTTCCTGTATCGATAGCTTGGGAATAGGCTTTAACAGGAATTGCTACCTCTGGCGCATACACGACTTGTTTAGGCATCTTCAATAACTACAGACCTGTCTGTATTGCTATCCTTGATAAATTAGTAACAGACAGGTCTGTATCATGTCAATAGGGATATTGTAGGGACGCACAGCCGTGCGCCCCTACGGAATGCAAAAATAAAGAAAAAAATGCCAAGCGATCGCAAAACCTCAACCCGCCAGAAGATTCTAGAAGTTGCTGACGATCTGTTCTACCGCGAAGGAATTCGAGCAGTAGGAGTAGATACGATTATTGCTCAGTCAGGAGTTGCCAAAACGACGCTATACCGCTACTTTCCTTCTAAGGATGACCTAGTGGTGGCGTATTTAGAGGAACGTCAAAACAGCTTCAAGCGATTATTTGAAATTGCGATCGCCCGATATCCAAACGAGCCGAAACAACAGATAATTGCTTTATTTGCCTGGTTAGACAAGTATTTAGCAAAACCCGAATGTTATGGTTGTCCGTTCTTGGTCACAGCATCGGAATTACCAGAACTAGAACATCCTGCTCACCAAATGGCTGTCGCAAACAGGCTCGCAATTCGCGATCGCCTAATATCTTTAGCTGAAGCAGCAAGAGTAGACAATCCTCAACAGTTGGGCATTCATCTTCTCTTATTAATTGACGGTGCATTTACCCAACGGCGGTTATTTGGAATCGAAGGTTTTGATGTAAGATTGAAGCCTATTGTCACTCAATTAGTTGATGCTGATTGATATCTACAATTTTGGGGAGTGGCTAGTGAACTAGATTCTTTATCTAGTCACAAGTCACGAGTTACTAATCACTGATAACTGATAACTGATAACTGATAACTGACTTGACTACGCAATTTTCCTTCCAAGTTTCCACTCGTTGCAGCCAAACCAAAGCCCGTGCAGGTGTCTTTTACACTCCTCATGGTGCAGTTGAAACTCCCCGCTTTATGCCCGTAGGGACGCTGGCAAATGTAAAAACTATCACTCCCGCACAGCTTCAGGAAACGGGGGCGCAGATGGTTTTGGCAAATACGTATCATTTGCATTTGCAACCAGGGGAAAGGATTGTCGAAAAAGCTGGGGGATTACACCAGTTCATGCGCTGGAATCAACCAATCCTGACTGATTCTGGCGGCTTTCAGGTTTTCAGTTTGAGCGAAATGCGTCAGATTACTGATGATGGGGTAATATTTCGATCGCCTCATGACGGACAGATGATTAATTTAACCCCAGAGCGATCGATCCAAATCCAAAATGCTTTGGGTGCTGATGTGATTATGGCATTTGATGAATGTCCGCCCTATCCCGCCAGTCGCGAGGAGGTAGAAGCGGCGACACAAAGGACATACCGCTGGCTAGAACGTTGTATTAGCGCCCACCAGCGCCCCGATCAAGCGTTGTTTGGCATCGTCCAAGGGGGAGTCTACCCAGATTTACGGGCGGCGGCGGCTGAAGCTTTGGCAGGGTTAGATTTGCCTGGATATGCAATTGGTGGCGTAAGTGTAGGGGAACCACCAGAACTAATCGCCAAGATCGTACAAGCCACAACCCCGATGCTACCAGTAGATAAACCCAGATATTTGATGGGGGTGGGGACGTATAAAGAAATGGCACAAGCGATCGCATCTGGTATGGATCTGTTTGATTGCGTGATTCCTACACGCCTTGCCCGTCATGGTGCAGCTTTGGTAAAGGGGGAACGGTGGAATTTAAAAAATTCCCAATATCGAGAAGATTTTCAACCTTTAGATGAAACTTGCCCTTGCTATACTTGCCAAAATTTTACGCGGGCGTATATTTCTCATTTGGTGCGATCGCAGGAAATTTTAGCTTATACTCTGTTGACCATTCATAATATTACAGAATTGGTTCGGTTTACCCAAAAGATTCGCGAGGCAATTTTGAGCGATCGCTTTGCGACAGAGTTTGCTCAGTGGTTGAATTAATAATTGGAAACAAACTGCGATCGCTTGGACTGGCTTTTCTGACAATGCCGGGGCAATTGTTGCCAAAGCACACGGAATGAACGCTGCAAGGATGCAACCTACTATAGATAATACTGAGATTTATCGACTGATGTATAGAAGTTTATTTACTAAAACTTTGCCGTCCAACTCTCCTTAAAAGTGCTATCTTGTGGGGCAGAGATCCTACCTGCCTTGCGATCGCCTCTAGCTTAATTATTTTTTTAACTAACGAGTGGTTATCTAGTTTTAAGCTAAAAGAAGTTAGTCAAAATTTGCCTGCGTTTAGTAAAGATTTATCAAGTTTTATGGGCTTACCTTTTCATGTGCCGAATCGCAGTACTAGATGATGATCGAAATTGGTGCATGGCACTTCAGCGCTTTTTGAAAAATACCTTTGAAGTGTCTGTTTTCAATGATGCCAACTCGCTCATCGAAGATTTGATTCAAGATGTGCGGCAGTATGACTTAATTATGGTCGATCTGTCTCTGCCACCCGATGCTTACGGAGAAATTGACGGGCGGAAATTTATTCGCTATATCAGAGAAGTTTTACTAGAACCACCCATTCTGGTGTTAGTGACCGCATTTATAGGGAAAAATGAACTGAACAGTGGTGAGATTTTCTGTAAAGAAGCTGATGCTTTCTTAGCTAAAGATGCAGGGTTAGATGAAATTTCACGGCAATTGCAAGAATTATTGGTAAATGGGTAATCAGTTATCAGTGAATAGGGAGCAGGGAAGCGGGCAGAGGGCGAGGTTTCCTCGCCATCGGAGCCGCGTAGCAGGGAGCAGGGAAAAGAGAGCAGAGGGGCTTCAGGGGCAGAGGGGCAGAGGAAGCAACTCAAAATTCAAAATTCACGCATTCAAAATTCCCTACACCCCACACCCTTTCTTCACTAGCCACCAGCCACTAGCCACTCTTCCGACTCCCGACTCCCGATTTTCAAAAATATGTCACACAAAAAACATCCAAATCGAGCGGGACTGAACCGAAATTCTCTGTTAAATCGGATTACGAATCGCATCCATCAATCTTTGGAACTACAGCAGATTCTCTCTGTTGCGGTGCAGGAGATTCGGGCATTTTTACAAATAGATAGAGTCAAAGTTTATAAATTTCATCCTGACGGAACGGGACAAGTTATTGCCGAAGCGATCGCGGCAAAGCGCTTACCATCTTTGCTAGGGTTGCACTTTCCCGCAGATGATGTTCCTGCCCACGCACGAGAGATGTTTGTCAAAATTGGGGCGCGATCGATTGTGGACGTTCCCCAACAACAGATTAGCCTCAGCTATTTAAAATCTCCCCAAACTACAGGAGATTTGACGGTAGAGGAAGTTCAGCAAAAAACCGTTACAGAAATTCTCCAACGCCCTGTCGATCCTTGTCACGTCGAATATCTCACAGCTATGGGGGTGCAGTCTTCCCTAGTCATCCCAATTCTTCACGATTGCCAGTTGTGGGGGCTGCTGGCTTGTCACCACGCGCAACCAAAAACTTTTCGTCAGGAACAATTGGACGTGGTGCGACTCGTGGTAGAACACCTCGCGATCGCAATTTCTCAATCCCAACTACTAACGCAAGCACGCGAAAGAGCTATTCGCCAAGAATTAATCAACAAAATTTCGACTCTGCTTCACTCTCCCCACTCCATTCAAACAATTTTGCAAATTGCCCTTGAAAGTATTGTCAACAGCGTTGATGGTTCTGGTGGCAGACTATTTCTTTGTCCTACAGGGCAAGCACAAATCACAGAAATTTATACCGATAAAGCCCAACCTCAAAGGATGTTGGAGAACGCTCCATTTTGGCAACAGTTGATGGCTGGTGTTGGTAGAAACCCCCAGCACGGGTATGTAGCGATCGCCAATCTTTATCAAGCACCGGAGTTACTAGAGGTTGCTCCTGCCTTTCAAACTACGAATATCCGCAGCCTATTTGTTATGCCCTTGCATTATGGTAGTGAAACCTTGGGTTGCCTGACCATTTTCCGCGATGCGATCGATACAGATATTACCTGGGCGGGAAGATTCGATCCTGACGAACGTATTTCCAGAGTGAGGGATTCTTTTGAGGCTTGGCGAGAATTGAAACGAGGACAAAGCAAAGAATGGACGAGTTCGGAAATAGAATTAGTCCAAGCTCTAGCCAATCATCTCTCACTTGCCGTCATGCAGTACCGATTGCATGAATACGAACGACAACAGAGGCAATTGTTAGAAAGACGTAATCAAGAATTGAATACTGCCCGCACCCTGGCAGAAGAAGCCAATCGTCTCAAATCAGATTTTCTCTCCTCCACCAGTCATGAATTACGCACGCCTTTAGCAGCTACGCTTAATTATTTGAAATTGCTCAAAGAAGGGCTTTACTACAACGAAGTAGAGTTAAAAGAATACATTCAAATTGCCTATCAATCAGCAGAAAATCTCGTCACCTTAATTAACGATATTCTCGACCTGGCAAAAATTGAAGCCGGAAGATTGATGATGCATTGGGAAGAATTTGAGCTAATGCCTCTATTGACAGAACTGCAACGTTTATTTCAAATTGAGAGCAATTGTAAAGGAATTCCCTTAAGTATAGATTGTCAAGTGGAGCGGATTTATGCCGATAAATTCCGATTGCGACAAGTCCTGACTAACCTCTTGGCTAATGCCTTTAAATTTACCGAAACCGGACAAGTTTGCATTCGGGCGATTACCAAAACTGACGAACCAGCAATTGAAATTTCGGTAACTGATACTGGAATTGGGATCGAACCAAGCCAAGCGGAGGTATTATTTGAGCCTTTTGTCCAAGCAGACGGTTCGGTGAAACGGCGCTATGGAGGTACGGGATTAGGCTTAACCGTCTGTCAGCGTCTCGTAGAACTCATGGGGGGAAACATCCGTCTAGAGAGTCCAGGTTTAGGACAAGGCACGAAAGTTACTTTTACTCTTCCTGTGAGAAAGTGATAATTGGTTATTTGTCATTTGTCATTTGTCATTTGTCATTTGTTATTGGTAGCTGGTCACTGGTCACTGGTCACCGATCACTGCTCCCTGCTCCCTGCTCCCTAATAACTGTATATAATTGCGATCGCGCTCTAATTTTTTTTCGTAGCCTGCTTGAATATTCTCTTAGTTGATGACGATTACACATTGGCTCGTAGTACTGCCAAACTCTTGCAACGTCTGGGGGGACATTACGTTTACATTACAGACGATCCAGCAGAAATCTTCCAGCGCTGTCAGACGCAAGCAGTCGATTTGGTGATCATGGATATTAATTTGCCAGACGCACAGTGGCAAGGTCAAGCTGTTAGTGGTGCTGATATTGCGCGCGTGTTAAAAAATCAAGCGCAAACAGCCCAAATTCCGATTATTCTCGTGACAGCTTACGCTTTGGCAGGCGAACGTCAGTTTCTGCTTGCTGCTTCCCAAGCTGACGAGTTCGTGGCTAAGCCGATTACTGACTACAACTCTTTTCTAAACCTCATTCGTTACCTTGCGAGTAGTAAGTAGCGATCGGTTGTCAGTTATCAGTTATCAGTTATCAGTTTAGAGACGTTACATGTCACGTCTGTACAAAGTTATCAGTTAATTCCGACTTACGACTTTACAGGTGGTAATTCATGCAAAATTGTAAACCGAATATGATTAATCGCTAAGTCACCAATTGAAACTTCTTCTTTATTTAGCGGTACGCCATTGCTTTTCACAGTTTCAAAAGAAATACCTTTGCCAATTTCAATGTGATACCAGGCTAAACCCATAAAAAATCTAGCAGGGTAGGGACCTTGTTCTACTACGTCGTCGGGATTTGATTCCATCGGCAACCACAAGTCTAGTCCCGGTAAGTAAAATTCTACCCAAACGTGGTTAAAATCTGGTTGTAGGGGGACTTGCTGGTGTTCGGCAGAGGGAGGACACTTGTAGCGTCCGATTGTACGACAAGCGATTCCATTTAAGCGCATCAAAGCCAGTAAAACACCAACATATTCGCCACAGGAACCAACACCGCGATCGAGAACAATATCGGGCGTGTCGATGTGAGGTTTAATCCCATAGGATAATTGGTCGTAGACGTAATTGCGGATACTGTACATCTGGCGCAGAATATTGGTTTCGTTACCGATCGCCTCGCGAGCAGCACGACGGACGATGTATGATTCCATTGCTAATTCATCATCATCTACCAAATAACGCTGGGCAAATTCTGGCGGGAGAGGAGGGATATTTTCTACCTCTCTGGGAGCAATGCGATACTTGATGCTGCGGACTTCCACGATCGCTTTCCAACCGAAAAGATGGCGATCGCCTGTTGTTAAATGGTCGAATTTAAATACTGCGACTCGCTGTCCGTCTTGGATTTCTTCTGTAAAAGGCAGACCAATCGGTTCAACGTGGACAACTTTTTGACGGTCGGTGGATGCAGGTAAGGCAATTCGCCACTCTACCTGTTCTAAGTCTACTTCGTCTAGCGGCGATAATTCCTCAGCATAAACCATTTCGATCGCGTAGCCGTTGGAAAGAGCGTAGTGTCCTTGGGAGTTGTAGTGGTATTGCAGCGGATGGATAAAGGTGCGATCGCGATAGGTTAATTCGTGCGATGGGTCTAAATTAGGGTTGTCTCTGATATACGCCTCTTCTGATGCATAAGCGACGTATAGTAATGTTTCGTTAGTTTGTGGCTGGGTATAAAAAGTCAACCCCGTAGGACATTCAAACGGAGTCAGGACGCTAAATTGAATGTCCCCTGTAGCGCGATCGAGACAATACACTGTCTGTTCCGTGCGATCGCATACCCACAAATGTTCTTCCTTAACTGTAATGTTTTCTATCCCTACCCCTGGAGCAAAAAATCTGGTAATTTGTCCCCCTGTATTGCTGTCAAAAATTAAGATATAGCCTGCTTTTTGACAAGTGATGTAAATCGTCGATCGCCACACTGCGACCCCATCGGCAGTGTAAGGTAAGGTAACAAAAGGTTTGAGCTTAAACTCTCCCCACTGGCAATAGTAAACCGTATCGTCCCGCGTACACCACAGAGTGTCTTCCCACACCGCGATTCCCGTTACGTCAACAAACTCTTCTGCGGTTTGCCAATTCAAAATTGTGGTGTTGTCACTAACTGGATCGATTTGCAGCAAATACCCTTTGACCTTATCAATGGCTAACAGGCGATCGCCATAACTGGCAATACCATGCAAGGCAGCTGCACCAAAAGGTCTAATTGTCCGTTGCCAAAGGGGTTGAGTCATATGCGTGCGTGAGAGGAGAAGTCAGAAGTCAGGAGTGGTAGGGGCGGGTTGAGCAACAGATTCATCGCTGGTGACAATAAATCTTGGTTCAAAACCCGCCCGTACAGGAGTCAGAAGTCAGAAGTCAGAAGTCAAAACACTACTCACTACTCACTACTTACTTCCAAAGGAGGACACGAAAGTGTATGAATTGCAATTTTATACTGTCTGTCGAATACAGTTAAGTACCGAAAGAGACAGGAAGCAAGTATTGAGGTGCAGCCTTCCGATCGCCACTCAATGGACAACTGCTTCTATAATTACAATTTAAATAAAATCAACAAAATCAATATTTACTTTTTTCATCTTATTTGATAATGTGAACTCTGCCCACTTTTTCTGCAAGATTAAGTAGGGTAGGTATTACCCGCCCTACTTTACTATTTGCTCCTAGATTGCTAATGTTGAAAATTCACAAGCTTAATAAATCTTATAGAAAAAGGCAGATATTGCAAGACCTAACGTTGCATATCTTACCAGGAGAAATTTACGGTTTATTAGGGGCAAATGGAGCAGGAAAAACAACTGTAATAAATATTATTTGTAATCTTCTACAAGCAGATAGCGGAGAAATTGCGATCGCCGACCGACCTGCTTCTGGTGCTACAAAGAAAACTATTGGTGTTGTCCCCCAAGAAAATTTACTCTACAAAACCTTAACTTGCACGGAAAATCTTAATTTTTTTGCCCAGCTTTACGGTATTTCAGCTAAGCACAGAAAGCAACAAATTCAGTCTTGTTTAGCTGCTGTCAACTTACTAGACTGGGCAAAAACTCCTGTAGAAAAACTTAGTGGAGGCATGAAACGGCGATTGAATATTGCGATCGCCTTAGTTCATCAACCCAAATTAGTTATTTTAGACGAACCAACTACAGGTTTAGATGTAGAGGCGCGTTACGAGATTTGGGAATTAATTTTACAACTCCAAAGTCAAGGGACTACTATTTTACTCACCACCCATTTATTAGACGAAGCCGAACGTCTTTGTCACAGAATTGGAATTTTGAAAAATGGTCAAATAATCGCTGAGGGTAGTTTAGCTCAACTACGTCAACACATATCTGCTGAAGAAATTATTATCGTGCAGACATCTGAAGAGGAAAAAGCGATCGCTCGTGCGATAGAATTAGGTTTCAACTATCGTTATTATGGCAGAGATCTTGCGTTTTGGCTCCCAGAATCTTTGGATTTAAAAGAAATTATCTCCCTCTTTGAAGGCATTCCTCTTAATTCTATTTCCCGTCAACCCGTGCGACTGGAATATATTTATTTAGAATTGACTAAATCAGTGGCTAGTGGTTAGTGAGTAGTGAAAATACAAATGACGAATAACAAATGACAAATGACCCATTACCCATTACCCATTACCCATTACCAATCCTCCCATAATATAAGTAGCATGTATGGCGCGATCGTCTCCCATAATGACTAGGGTAAATATTCTTTCTGCTAATTCTTCTAAAGAGGTTGGAGTTGCGTCAGAATTACGAAATGCCATTAATGGTGTAGCACGCGGATCTAAGACAATAAAATCTGCTTCTTTACCAGGGTTAAAATTACCAATTTTATCTTCTAAGTTGAGTGCTTTTGCTCCTCCTAAAGTTGCTAAAAATAGTGCTTGAAAGGGTGAGAGTTTTTGCTGCCTTAGTTGAGCGATTTTGTATGCTTCATTGGCGGTTTGTAGGAGAGATAAACTCGTTCCACCACCTACATCTGTACCCAAACCAACTTTCACAGGACAATCTTTTGATTTAGCTGTTTCAATTCTAAATAGTCCGCTACCTAAGAATAAATTTGATGTCGGACAAAATGCGATCGCGGCATTTGCTTGGGATAATCTATAAAATTCTTCATCAGTTAAATGGACTCCGTGGGCAAACACAGAGCGATCGCCTACTAATCCGGCGCGATCGTACACGTTTAAATAACCCTGACTTTCTGGAAATAATTGCTTGACAAATGCAACTTCATCTACATTTTCTGATATATGAGTATGCAAATAAACATCGGGAAATTCTCTTAAAAGTTTTCCAGCGATTTGTAATTGCTCGTTGGTTGAAGTTATGGCAAAGCGGGGAGTTACAGCATAAAGCAAGCGGTCTTTTTTATGCCATTTCTGAATGAGTGCTTTTGTTTCTTGATATGATGTTTCTGCGGTATCGGTCAGAAAATCTGGAGCGTTACGATCCATCATCACTTTACCAGCGATCGTTCGTAGATGGCGGCGGTTAGCTTCCTCAAAAAAAGCATCTACAGATTCAGGATGAACGGTAGCAAATACTAATGCTGTTGTCGTACCATTTTTCAATAATTCATCGAGAAAGATAGCGGCTACTTTTTGGGCATAGGCTTTATCTTTAAATTTCCCTTCAGTGGGAAATGTATATTTGTTCAACCACGTTAGTAATTGTTCCCCGTAGGCGGCGATGATTTCCAGTTGGGGAAAGTGAACGTGCGTGTCAATAAATCCTGGCATTATCAGCATCCCAGGATAAGCAGTTATTGAAATTCCTTTGTATTTGTGCTGGAGGCTGTCGTAGGTTCCTATTTCTTTAATTTTGCCATCTTCTAAAACTAGTAGTCCATCAGGAATATAGCGCGCGCTTTCTAATTCAGATACGTAGAATGGATCGGCAATAAAGTCGAGAAATGAACTACGAAAAGCCTTGAGAGATGACATAAAGAATCTCTGACGAATAACTTCAAAACAAGCGCACATCTGTGCGCCCCTACGATTAACTTCTCAAATTCAAACTAAACTTCTCGACTAAAGATTCTCTGACCTTTTGATGCACGGGTTCTACTTCTGCATCGGTCAAAGTGCGATCGCTTGCCCGATAAACTAATCGAAAAGCCAAACTTCTTTGTCCTGCGGGAACGCCTTGACCTTTATACTCATCAAATAATTCTACCGACTCTAGTAGCTGACCACCTGCATGAGCGATCGCCCGTTCTAATTCTGCTACCGAGACATCGACGGGAGCAAAAAAAGCAATATCTCTGTCGGCGGCTGGGTAAGTAGAATAAGGTTTGAAGCGAGGAACGAGCATTTCCTCTACATCCAAAGCATCAAATAGCAAATCTAAATCGAGTTGGAAAACATAAACCTCATCCGGTAAACCTCTTTCTTGCCGTAACTGGGGATGCAACTGTCCAAAGACACCTAAGCGGTTTCCTTGCAACCACAAACAAGCCGTGCGCCCTGGGTGCAAGCGCGTATCTTGTCGGCTGGGTTGATATTCAATCGACAATCCCAAACGCTGAAATACGCTTTCTAATATACCTTTTGCCTCATACCAACTCATGGGGCGATCGCGTCCGGCGCTGACCCATTTACCTCGTGTTGGATCGCCACCTAAAATTCCTCCAATCGCCTCCATTTCATCGATTCCAGCTTCATCTTGAGTGAAGATTCGTCCAATTTCAAAACCATTGAGCGCCCCATTTCCCTGTTCCAAATTGTATTGGAAGGCATCGACTAAACCAGCAATCAAATCCGTCCGCAGGGCTGCATATTCGGCAAATAAGGGGTTAGCCAGCACCACCTGCCGATCTTCCCCTGGTTTCACTAAAGAATAGTGCATCAATTCTGTTAATCCTGCCGATCGCATAGCTTCTCGGATTTGCCGCGTTAGCTGTTGTTCGACCGAAAGAAAGCCAAATTCTGTTGCTTCTGGCAGCGTGGTGCAGAATTTATCGTAACCATACACGCGGGCAATTTCTTCAATTAAATCGATTTCCCGCTCTAGATCGCGATAGCGATAGGGTGGTACGGTAACGATCCAGACTCGCTCTTTTTCTGCGTCTGGTGTGACTTGACAGCCCAACGCCATCAAAATTTGTTGCATTTCGTCTGGCTGCAATTCTCCATCCGTATCGCCCAGATCGACTAAGCCTAAAATTTGATTGACGCGATCGAGGCGCAGTTGGATCGATCTCGATAGCGTACCCATGTCGGGTCTGCGATCGGCAATTTGCTGATTTACCGCTGTACCCCCAGCTATTTGTTGGATTAAACTAATGGCGCGACGACAGGCTAATTCTAATTCAGCATAATTCACACCGCGCTCGTACCTTGCCGAAGCTTCTGTACGCAAACCCATACTGCGCGCTGAACGACGGATCGCCACAGAATCAAATAACGCTGCTTCTAATAATAGATTTTGAGTTGTATCTCCAACTTCCGTTGCTTCTCCTCCCATCACTCCAGCTAAAGCCACGGGTTTCTCATTGGCTGTAATCAGCAGAGTTTGGCTTGTCAGGTTGCGGCTTTGTCCGTCTAAAGTTTTTAAACTTTCTCCCGATTCAGCAAAGCGAACGCCGATGGTAATTGTAGAGACGTTACATGTAACGTCTCTACATAAAGAATCGCGATCGAATGCGTGTAGCGGTTGTCCCCACTCCAACATAATGTAGTTGGTTGCATCCACCACATTATTAATCGATCGCATTCCTGCTGCTTGCAAGCGCTGTTGCAACCATTCTGGAGAAGGTGCAATTTTGATTCCTTCAATAACAGTACCGATATAAGCCGGACAAGCTTGCGGTTGGGAGACGGCGATCGCTAATTCTGCCGTTGTTGAAATCGATAAAGCATCTGGTTGTGGTAATCTCAGCGTTGCTCCAGTTAAAGCCGCCACCTCTCGCGCAATCCCTACCATGCACAACGCGTCAGCACGATTTGCTGTTGCTGTCAAGTCTAAGATTGCGTCGTCTAAACCTAGAAGGGGGCGAACGTCATCACCTACTTTGAGGGGAGTCGGGAGTCGGGAGTCGGGAGTCGGGGTGGCTTCGCCGAAAACGTGAATTCCGGCTGATTCTTTCGATAAGCCCAGTTCTGCTAGGGAGCAAATCATCCCTTCAGAACGCACTCCCCGCAGATTGGCAGCACGAATTTTTACGTCAATTTTAGGTAAGTAAGTGCCGACGGTAGCAACTGCTACATAGAGATCTGCACGTACATTCGGTGCGCCACACACAATATTTAAAGGTTCACCTTTGCCAATATCGACCTTCGTGACGCTCAATTTATCGGCGTTAGGGTGGCGCTGACACTCCAGCACTTTGCCGATGACGACACCATCAGCCCAAGTACGACGGTCTTCGATCTCTTCCACCTCGAAGCCAGCCATAGTGAGCGTATGAGCCAACTCCTCTGGAGTCATCGTGATATCGACTATTTCTCGCAGCCAGTTCAAAGAGATACGCATGGAGTGTGTTTGCTTGTTTCAATCGCAGCTCATCTATCTTACAAAATTCTCGATCCAAAACCTACGTGCTTTTACCCCCTAGTCCAACAGCTGGCTAATTGATGTTTAAACAAAACTCACAATTACCCGATATTGCTGCCGATAACTTTAGCAATTCTTCAACGATTCTCCGCAAGACTAACCTAGTAAAAGTCAATTTTTATTTGAATAATTGATTCAGAGTATAAAAACTCCGTTTGCGTCCATCGTTTGCGTCCACTGTTTACGTCCATTGTTTGTGTCCATTGTGCAACGTCGAGTCTGTTATGAGCTACTGCTTAAATTCAACTTGCCAGTCTCCAGAAAACCCAAATTCTGTCGCACAGTGTCAGTCTTGTGGGTCGCCCCTGCAAAAACTGCGCGATCGCTATCGCGTGACGCAAGCACTAGCCCAAGGTGGCTTTGGTGCAACCTTCTTAGCTCAAGATGATAGTTTACCCGGACAACCCTGGTGCGTCATTAAACAACTACGCCCCTCAATCAACACACCTGATATTTTGTCAATGGCGCGGGAATTATTCGCCAGAGAAGCACAGACCCTTGGCAAAATTGGCAATCATCCCCAAGTCCCAAGATTATTAGACTATTTTGAAACAGATCGAGAATTTTATCTAGTTCAAGAATTCGTCAACGGTTTAACCATCCAGCAAGAGATCAAACGTAAAGGTCCAATGAGCGAAGCTGGAATCAAGCAATTTTTAAGTGAAATCTTAGGCATTTTAAAATACATTCACTCGCAACAAGTTATCCATCGAGACATTAAGCCCAATAACTTGATCCGCCGTAGTGAAGATGGCAGACTGGTATTGATTGATTTTGGTGCGGTCAAAAACCAAGTTAGCAAAACCTATAGCAGCCAAATCGAAAATACCACCCTGACTGCTTTTTCTGTGGGAACGAATGGCTTTGCACCACCAGAACAAATTGCAATGCGCCCAGTCTACGCCAGCGATATTTATGCTGTGGGCATCACCTGTATTTTTCTCTTAACTGGAAAATCTCCTAAAGATTTTGACTATCACCCTTCTACAGGTGAAATGCTTTGGGAGCAAGAAGTCAGAATTAGTCAGCATCTAACTACCATCCTGCGGAAGATGGTTGAGGCTTCCGTTCGCCACCGCTATCAATCGGCTGATGAAGTCCTGAAAGCTTTGGAGATGGAACCATACTTCGACAGCATCTCGTCTGGGATGGCTACACAAATTCGCTCGCGCCCTACGAGTACCCCTGCTTCCCAACCATCTCAACCTTCGCAACCAGTTTATTCTGGCTTGAATTCCCATCAGCAGTACGTAGCAGCATTAGCTCAGAATATTCGGGCGCGGCGCGAGTTGGGTGCTACGACTGGTGTAAATACTCAAATGACTCGCCAACAGCCAGTTGCTGCTAGAGCAAATGCTGTAGCAACCGTAAAAACCCCTAGCCCAACCAAATTAAAATCCAAAGAAGCGGAGCGTCTAGACTCTGGCAGCTTACTGAATGCATACATCAATGGTAGAAGAGATTTTACCTCTCAAGACTTGAGCGCGATCGATTTACGGAGAAAAAATCTTGCAGGTATTAAATGTTACGCTTCCAGGCTCGATCGCGCAAATCTGCAAGAAGCAGTTTTGTGTAACGGTGATTTTGGGCAAGCTTGTCTCAGTCAAGCCAATCTGAGAAATGCCGTATTGACGAAAGCATACATGAGTTATACAGATTTGTCTGGAGCCGACTTACGCGGTGCAGATTTGAGCGGTGCTTATCTAAGCAATGCTAACCTCAGAGGCGCAAATTTGTGCGGTGCTAATCTAACTGGTGCGACTCTTTCTGACGATCAGCTGGCACTAGCTAAGACAGATTGGTTTACTAAAAAGCCTAATAGAAGGGGATAGTTTGATACATTTAACTAGCCTTATCGGTGCGCTCGAAACGCTTGTCACTATTAGCTCTAGACATTTTGACTTTTGACTTTTGACTTTTGACTTACTTAGTCTAAATTGCTGCTGAGTAAGCTTCATCCACTTTAAGTGTTGTGCCAGAGATGAATTTGGCATCATCAGAAATTAGAAAAGCTACCGTTTTAGCTAGCTCGATATAAGTCGCAGGACGACCGTGCATTAGATCTTTTGGTACATTCCACCCAGTCAGTTCTTCCATACTATCTGCTACAAAAAAAGGGGCAACGGAATTCATCCGAATTTTATCTGCTCTGTAGCGTTTGGCGTACAGTTTTGTGAATCCTTCCATTGCAGCCCGCAACGTACCGCTAAAGGGCGTTCCTAATTCTGGTTCGCGCGAATCGCAAGCTGATATATTGACGATCGCCCCACCTCCTTGTTGTCGCATTGGTTCCGTTACCAGTCTTGCCATGCGGACAACGCTGAGAAACAGCATTTCAAAATTCTCCTGCCACATTTCATCACTAATTGACAGTAATTCGGGTCGCGGCGGATCGCCAAAATTATTGACTACGGCATCGATTCGTCCAAATCGATCCAATGTTGTTCTGACTAATTGCTGTAAATCTTCAGAATTAGAGATCGATCCTTGCGTTGCAATTCCGTTTAATTCTTCTGCTAAATCGAATACACTCTCGTTTCGTGCTATTAGAGAAATCTTGTAACCCCCCGCTGCTAACTCTCTAGCACAACCTGCCCCAATTCCACGGCTAGCAGCTGTAATTATGGCAACTCGTTGAGTATTCATTCCTAACTTAATAAAGATTTTGCTTTAGAAAATATCGTACTATTTCTCAATAAAGTTTGTAAAGAGATTTATTGATTTAGTTCTCGTACCTAGCCTCAACGATTAGCGATCGCGCCTGCGATATCCGAGCATGCAACCTAAC
>NZ_JBOFLP010000024.1:0-16935 GCF_051657925.1 Chroococcidiopsis sp. | reverse complement strand
TGATTTTCTCGGCAGACTTGCCCGATTGCAGCTTCAATCAGTTGTCTTGAGGTTCCCCGTTCGCAACCGATTCCCAGCCACAAGACACGGGGATGCCATTGGATTTGAGGCGATCGTGCCTCCTGGATCGGGCGTGGTGTAATCCAAATTTTGGCTGTTGCGTCAGGAGATGCCTCAAACCTCAAATTTGACTGCCGGACGCTGGCTGTCGATCGCCACAAGGTAGAACCAGCTTCTTGAATGACTTGTACGGGCTCTCCACGCACTACTGCCGCACTCACTTCCGTCCAATCTCCTCTACCTTTATGCCACCCAAAGGGAACGCCCAATAAATCTATGGCGGGTAATCCTAAACTTGTAGAAGCGCTGGTTAATATTGGAGTTGCATCGATGAGCTGGGCAATTATTTTTGCGATCTTGTCAGCACCGCCTTGATGTCCGCCGCACAGACTAATGACAAACTTTCCTGCCTCATCGACAACCACAACTGCCGGATCGGTGGCTTTGCTTTGCAATAAAGGTGCAACGATCCTCACAACTGCCCCAGTTGCCAAACAAAAAACGAAGGCGCGGTGAGACTGCCACAATTCGGCTACGTGAGATTTGAGCGAACCTGAGTAGGCTTGCACTCCGCCAAGACTCGACAGAGACTCTGGAACCCAGACTGAATTATTAGGTTGACAAATAGACCGCAATCTGTTCGCGCCAATAGAAGTCGTCGCGATCGCGCACAAAGGTTGAAAATCTTGCAGCAACACAATTTTTCGATCTAAAGCACTGATGTATAAAAATAAGGTGAGCAATGCTCACCCTATTTATGAACCATTACAAATGACCAATGACTGATAAATTATTCCCAAGAATCAAGATTAAAAGCTTGAAATCCTTCCCGTTCTGCTAAAGCAAACATGCTTCCCAACTGATACCAGACTAACAAACCAGTCAGTAACGTCAGGGGAACGGCAAAAGCATAAGACATCATGATGGGGAAGCCAAAAATTTCAATCCCAGAGGCAAGAAAGACGCAAACACCGACAGCCATGCCCAAAAAAGGGAAAATTAATTGTCCGGTGCGGATTTTAGCCATTGTATCGGCATCGGTGGCGCGATCGCTCGACCATTTTTGTAGCAGCTGTTTGAGCGTGCCAGAAAACGCCGCTCCAGAAGTCAAGGCGACAAACAAACCTGCAACGAGCAGGAAATAAGGCGGAGTGGACGGGTAAAACATGGAAGATACCTTTTTTAATGGACGAAAAGAGCGATCGGGGCGAGACCCTCGTAGGGGCGGGTTTATCGAGCTATTCCTATAAGTAATAGAGATCTCTCAACAAAACCCGCCCTTACAGTCGATAACATCGACCGAGCAACCTGCCCTTGCATTCCAGTCGATTAACTGAATTCGATCTGACAAGCGAGCGCAAAAGTTACAAATTTTTAATTTTAATTTTTGTGACTCTCAACATCTTACCCTTTTGCATCCATCATGTATCCCCTTACCGCTCTCGATCTGGGGTAGCAATGAGTGAAAAAACTGCTGTCGGGAGAATCGCCGCCGCTCTTTCTCTAGATAGATTGGCGATCGCTCCAATCGCGGCATCAAACAGACGTGCGGGCTGAATCTCATCCTTGACTAAATTCCAGATCCGCTGTACTTCTGCTGTATGCAGGCGATCGTCTTCCGTCAGTGCCATCACCAATTGTTGCCGTAGGTATTTCCCTTCTTCAGATAGAAGATACTGCAAGCCGAGTTGAGCGGTGGGTAGAATATCAAAACTGTCGTCAGCGCTGGCGATGTCGAGCAAATCTTCCAACCGCTGCCACTGAAACTTACCATTTTTGAACAAGAGATTGAGTAACCTGCGCCGCAGTTCGGGGGTTTCACCCGTCAGTAACCGCCGTGCTACATAGGGATAGGCAACTTCGATAATCTTGAAATCAGGATTGAGGCTGAGGGCAATTCCTTCTTGCGTAATCAAAGAACGGATAATTAGCGCAAATTTAGAAGGTACGCGGAAAGGATAGTCATACATCAACTCCGAATAGGAGTCGGTGATGGTTTTGAAATTAAAATCTCCCACATTTTTACCGATCGCGCTACCCCAGACTGCTTCTAAAGCTGGGATAATTGGGCGAATATCAGTGTCCGGCGTGAGAAATCCTAGCTTGACGTAATCTTCTGCCAATTCATCATAGTCTTTATTCACCAGATGCACGATCGCATCGACCAGCGTTTCTTTTGTCCGCTCGTCCAATTGATCCATCATGCCGAAGTCAATGTAAGCCATCCGTCCGTCTGGCATGGCAAATAAATTACCTGGATGGGGGTCAGCATGAAAGAATCCGTGTTCTAGTAGCTGTTGCAGTCCAGCTGTTACACCAATTTGGATTAGTTCGTCTGTATTCAATCCCGCAGCTTGGATGCTGGTAGTGTCATTCAGCTTAAATCCGTTAATCCACTCCAAGGTCAGAACGCGAGTATTCGTGTAGCGCCAGTAAATTAAAGGAACTTTGACGTGAGGATCGTTGCGGAAGTTGGTCGCAAACTTTTCGGCGTTCCGTCCTTCGTTGAGGTAATCAATTTCCTCAAATAACTTCGTCCCAAATTCGTCTACAATCATCCTCAGATCGTGACCGAGATTGAGCGGTAACCAAGGAGATAGCCAACTCGCTGCCCAACGCATTAAGTAAAGGTCGAGGGTAATCGTCGGGCGTAAATTCGGACGCTGTACCTTAACGGCAACTTCTTCACCACTATGGAGCCGAGCGCGATATACTTGTCCCAAACTTGCAGCAGCTACAGGTTGTGGCGATATTTGGCTGTAAACTTCTTCAACCGAACGTCCGAGTTCGGCTTCAATCGTGCGGAAAGCGATTTCCTGCTCGAAGGCAGGTAGTTGGTCTTGCAGTTTTACCAGTTCGTCCAGAAAATCTTTTCTCACTAAGTCTGGGCGAGTGGACAGCGCTTGACCGACTTTGATAAACGTTGGACCCAGATCGGTAAGGAGCTGCCGCAGTTGGACGGCTCGTTTGAGCTTATTTTCTTCTTCGCGATCGCGCCAATCGTCCCACTTTAAACCAAAAATAAACCCAGCAAACAACCATACGATCTTGAAAGCCCGCGCTACAGCCAGCAAAGGACGGAAGCGATAATACTGCGCGATCGCTTCTGGATCGTAGCGTTTAAGCTGAGCGAGTTGATACTGACCCACGCCTTGACTTGCCTCTTTAAAATCGGATATTTACACTCGTTTACTAACCAGGGTAATCTCGTGACTACTTTTAACTACGAGTCAATCGGCTTAGATTCCCAAACAGTCAACTATAGCCTTTTAAAACTGCCCTGTCGATCTCTTCTTATACGTAGAATACGTTATTTAAATTGTATCTATTCTTAACATAGTATATAAAAGTACAAATCAATTGATAAGAAAAGTTAAGAGGAGGAGCGAGGAGCGAGGAGTGAGGGAATTTGGGATTGGTAATGGGTAATGGGTAATTGGTTGTTGGTTGACGGTTGATAGTTGTTGCTCCTCAGCTCCTCAGCTCCTCAGCTCCTCAGCTCCCATGCTTCCCTGCTTTCTCCAGCTCCCTCACTCCTCGCTCCTCGCCCCTAGTTAGCAGCTTTAGCCTCCAGACTTTCCAGCCGACTCATCAGGGTTTGGTTTTGTTTTTTGAGCTGGTCGATTTCATCGCGTAGTTGCTTGACAGCTTGCTCTGAACCCGCAGCACTCTGTACTTTTGATACGGCTTCTTCGGCAATCCGTTGGACTCGTCCATCAAGGGATTGCGTTGCTAGAGTTTGTAAAATCGCGATCGCTTTGGGAGTTTCCATTTGTCCCAAGGCAGTAACAACCGAGACTTGGGTGAGGAAGAAACTCTCCTGGGCTAATTCGGTTAATCGCTCTAGAATCCGCTCTAAATTGGCAGCAGATTGACCTGTGGAGATGGCTCCGAGGGCGCGAACGGCTGCAAGGCGCAAGGCTTGAGGAACTCCTAAGCGGGTGTATTCTAGAATCAGGTCTAGTGCCTCGGCTGAGGTTTTCATTTGACTCAAGCCCGCGATCGCCCCAGAGCGCACGACTTCGTTCCAGCCTGCTTTGTTTTCTAAAATCGATCTGAGCAACTTTAAGACTTTTTCTTCCCTGGGCTTTTCCTCCAATTTGGCAGCGGCGATAATACCAATTGCCCTGGCTGCGGCTGCTTCTACGTAATAACTTCGCTCGCCATCTTCCACAATCGGCTTCAGGGCTTTGTAACTCGCATAAGTTTTGATGTTACCCAAAGCCTCGACTACGGCACGTCGTACCAAGGGATTTTCATCGTTCAATCCGACAACTAAAGCTTCAAAAGCTTGGTCGAGCTTAATTTGAGCTAATTGTTTCGCGACTTCTACTTTGACACCCCAAAAGCGATCGCTTTTCAATGCTTCAGCGAGGGCATTGAGCGCCTCTAGACCACCTTTTTTCCCCAAAGCTTCAGCTGCGTAGATCCGAGAAATCGGATCGGGGTCGAATTGCAACTGTGCCTTCAGTTCAGGGATGGAATATTCTAAAGACACGGTTTTTAAGTAATTATTATTAGCATCAAAGCTAATAAACTGAGGTTTCTCTTCTAAAGGAAAGTAAAAACTCTGTTCCTTCTCATTAACGCGCACAGTAAAGGCTTTACAGTGAGTAGTAGCATTTGAGATTTCTCCCTCAGCATTCTTCCCCGACTCCCGACTCCCGACTCCCGACTCCCGTGTATACCCAAAAGCGATCGGAATTTTCAAATCGAATAGCTCGTTTTGAGTTTGAGTAACTGTCACCTTCGCTAATTTGCTATCGCCATCCCATGTGTAAGCAACTTTGAATTCAGGATGACCGCCGCGATAAACATATTGATCGAAGAGAAATAAAAGATTTCGCCCTGTAATTTTCTCAATAGTGCGGAGTAAATCTACAGTTTCTACAGTATTGTGAGCGTTATCTTGCACGAAAGTTTGGATTGCCCGCCAAAATAACTCTTCTCCCAACTCTGCCCGAATCATGTGGTAGACGCAGGAACCCTTTTCATACAAGTGGCGATCGTATAATTCGATCGCTTCTCGATAAACGTGCGTCACGATCGGGCGACGATAGCGGCTGCTGTCTTCAGCCAGATAGTTGCGGGCTTCTAGCAAGCGATAGTAAGCAGCATCTTCGGCTCCATACTCCTGTTCCGTCCACATGACTTCAGAGTAGGATGCCATGCCTTCTTTAATCCAAGCATGAGACCAGTGTTTAATCACAACTAAATCGCCAAACCACTGATGGGCGAGTTCGTGTGCGACTAGGCTTTCCGTGAGGCGGTTGTCAATCGCCGCCCGTTCGTCTAATAAACATCTATCTGTCAGCAGGGTGGTAGACGTATTTTCCATCCCACCAAAAATAAAATCATCTACGCAGACTTGAGCGTATTTGGGAAAAGCATAAGGATAACCGTACTTCTGGCTGAAGAATTCCACCATACAGGGAGTTTTGCCCATGCTGCGCCGCGCATCTTCCTCTCTGCCTTTTTCTACGTAGTAAGTGACGGGTTTGCCGTTCCATTCATCCTGGATTTCCGCAAAGTCTCCTACTGCTAAAGTCATTAAATAGGATGGGTGGACTTGCTCTTGCAACCAGTGAAAGATTTTATAGTCGCCGTTTTCTTCAGTGTGGATTAATCTGCCGTTGGAAATGGCAATGTAAGGTTTGGGGACGCGCACCCGAATTTCTGAAGTTGCGAGTTGTCCTGGGTAGTCGAAGCAGGGAAACCAAAAACGGGAGTCTTCATCTTCTCCTTGCGTCCAGACTTGGACTGGTTTGTTGGGGTAGTGTTTATCTGGGGTGATAAAGTAAATTCCGCGTTGGGGTTTCGCAACTGAGTAGGCGATCGCAATTTTAATTGATTGCCCAGTTTGTGTGGGGTTAGCTAGATGTACCTGTAGCTGTTGCCCGTCATAATCATATGTAGTTGAGGTAGCGTCTACTTGGACTGAGTGAATATTCAGACTGACTGCATCTAGCGTCAGGCGATCGATTCCGTTGCGGACGGGTTTGAGTTGAATCGTGCAAGTCCCGTCATAGCTTTGGTTGAGGATATCTAAATTGAGATCGAGAAAAATATGCTCGACTTGTCCAGGGCGATCGGGATTATAGTGGGGTTTTGCCCCTGGAAGCTCAAAAGATTTATGTTTATGACCGTTATTGTCTGTATCGAAATAGGATTGCAGCATGGTAAGGGTCAACCTGGGATGGATGAAAAATAGCTGGCGTTTAGCTTCTATTCTTTCCAGGGTAACGCCTTTAATAGGGAGCAGGGAGCAGGGAGCAGTTGTCAGGGGTTGCCGACTTATTTATTTTTATCTATTTGCCTGAAATTCATCTACCGTCATTCCCGCTTGTCGAATCGAACTTCTCAGCAATCCTGGTGCTAATTCTCGATGATTTGGTACTGATAGAGTGGGTTTTGAATCGTGCCAAAGTATCATGTGGCTTCCAGTTTGACGATCTAACACTTAACCAAAATTTGCAAAAACTTTGACAGCTTCTTTACTGAGTGAATAATGATCCAAGAACTCGATCGCGTCGTTCTAACAACTAATATTCCAGAATATAGTTTAGAAAAAGGTGATATTGGCACTGTTGTTTTAGTACATCAAAATCGTCAAGGATATGAAGTAGAATTTATGACTTTAGACGGAGAAACGGTAGCAATTGTTTCACTGTCTAATGAACAGGTTCGTTCCGTTGGTGGTAGAGAAATTGCTCATGTGCGAGTTTTAAATTAGTGCGATCGTTTGCGATTAAATGAATTTTAAGGAAGACGAGCGGTATTTTATAAATAAGTCTCTATATTTCTGGAATGAAAAAATTAGATTCGGAATTTAATAAAGTTAGTTGCATACACAGTTGATGTTGTCGCAAAGTTTTACAAACACCCAAAGTAAGATACTGCCGTATATCTTCTTTTATCTTGGTTGCCAAAATTCTAGCTAAATTCACAGGTACAGCATTCCCAACCATTTTGTATCCGTCAGTTATATTGCTGTATTGAAAAATAAAATCATCTGGAAATGTCTGAATCCTAGCACATTCTCTCACTGATAATCGACGATATGGCTTAGGCGAGTCAGAGTCAAACATCCATTTATCTTTTGCCAACCAGATCATTTTATTTGCTTGAGGATGTATTGGGGCATGTCTACCACCAGCCTGAATAGTAAAAGATGGTTCATCCCAACTTCTAACCCTATTTCTTGACATATAAATGCTAGAAAAACTACTATCTAAATATTCGTGATTAGGTATTTTCTGATGTTTTTTATCTAAATAACCACTTATTTTTATAGGTTCCACCAAATTAAGATCGTATATGGCATCTCTCAATGTAAAATTCTTGGGACTTCCTTTCGGAAAGTCAAATTCGCCCCCCATGTCTTCTCTGTAGCCAATAATAATAACTCTTTTTCTATCTTGGGGTACTTCAAAGTTTTGAGAATTTAATAGCTTATAAGCCAATTCATAGCCCGCATCTTTAAATTGATAGAGAATGTTAGTGAATGCTTGTGCGTGCTTATCGGCTAATATTCCACTAACATTTTCTGCTAAAAAGAAAAGAGGTTTTTTGTCTTTTAAGATTCTAATATATTCATAAAATAATTGACCTCTACTATCATGAATTCCTCTACCAGCACCTGCTTCACTCCAGCTCTGACAAGGAGGTCCACCAATTATTCCAATACAATCGGGAATTTCATCAGATTGAATACTTCTGATGTCTCGTTTATCTAGCGTTGTGCCTTGATGGTTTATTTCGTAAGTATCCCAAATCGCTCTATCGTATTCATTTGCCCAAATAATATTGAAGCCAGCTTGATGAAATCCTAAATCTAAACCACCACAACCGGAAAATAAAGATACTACATTCATCTATTGCTCTTAATCAGAAGTAAAAATTATTTTTTATAATTGATTATTTTAGCAGACATCAACTGTATGGGATTATTCGGAGATTTAATCTGTACGTCAAACATCTGCAATTTACAATCTAATCTAGCTTCAAGTCGTTCTCTATCTTGGATAGGAAAAGATAAATACTTACTAGTTTTCATAATGGCTATCGCTTGAAAGTTCAAGTCCTTATCATAGCCCAAGTTTGCATAATCAAAAACCGAGAGTGGATTTTGAATCCCCCACATTCCTCTGATTCGGAGGTAAGTTATTTTTAGAGGATCTACTTTATTGACTCTGCCTAATTCTTTTGTTTTAGAAAACTCGACTCCTGGAATTTGATTAATACCATTGGCTATTGTATTAGTGATTTTTTCATATATTTCGCGATCGGCAGCGTAGCAATCGCCATAAACCAGCCAAAGAAGTTTGATTTTTTTGTCTTCTGTAACTCCAATTGCATAAATAATATCTTTTTCTTGCCAATCTTCACAAGTACGGCAGTGGCTTGTGATTAGCGGACTATTACAAAATAATTTTGATTTTGGATAAGAACTATTTAACGCAATGCTAGCTCCTAATGATTCGATTTTTTTAATTTCTACTGCATCACCATTTTTCAACATCAGATCTGGTGGATTGTTTGCATTACCACTATAGGAAAAAACTTCAGAATACTTTAATAACTTTTTTTGCTCATCGGTTTCAGTTACAGTATCAGCAAATATATCTTTGATAAAGCACTCTAAAGCGTCTCCAATCTGGTTGATTCTATTCTTGCCTTTGTAATAGCTAACTAGATCTGAGATTGGGTAAGCAACGAGTGTTTGAATTGCTGTCAAAATATTAGGCACAATTTTGGTCTGTTTTACTCTAGAATTAGTCTGGGATAGTTAGCCCCCACTTAGTTATAAACCAGGTAGGGACGTAACATCACGTGAATATCAACTAACCAACTAACTCCAAAGCGCGCTTCACCAAATTCTCAGCCGTCATCCCATTTAACGCCATCAATTGTGCGGGACTTGCGGTGGTTTCTCCTCGCTTCCAGGCAAAAGTATCGCGCTTACAATGACTGCGCAACATAATTGGTTCCAACATCCCACTCGCACCAGATGCTACTCCAACCAAAGCATCGCCACCAAATAACGCTTCAAACCCAGCATCATTTAAAAATTCTCCATCGGGTTCAGAACAGCTATCCCAAGCAACATCGCTAGGACGATACAAACGACGAGGATTGACGACAGAAACAATTCTCACGCCAATTTCTTGCGCTTCTAAATAAGTTGCAGCTTCAAATACAGGCATCAACACCATATCGCCAATAACAGCAAATACTACTGTCTTACTACCCTTAATTTCTTGCAATACCACCGCGCCATCTTGAATCGCTTTGCGACTTTGTTCAAATGTCGTGCGAATTGGTAAAGGTGATTTACTCGCAGTAATCACGACACCCTTATTCTTCGTCGTCAGCGCCCAATCATAACAAACTTGAATCGAGTTTGCATCGGGTGGAAATAGGGGAAATACATTTCCATTGCGCATCATAGCGGCGAAATATGCTTCAATTTCAGGACGTTGGTGCGTCCAGCCGTTACGTCCTTGTTCTAACGCCCCAGCAGTAAATAGAGTTACGGTAGAAGGTGTAGGACGACGTAATTCTGCCATCGCTTGCGTTACCGTTTGCCAAATTGGTAAACCGTTAATCGCAAAAGACTCATAAGAACACCACAGAGTTCGACTACCCATCAACGCCGAACCAGCAGCTAAACCCGCACAAGCATCTTCACTTAGGGGTTCGTAAACTTGTCCGCCTGGGGTTTGATTGTATACAGGATCTTCTGTGGGGTGGATAATCTTCAATGCTTGGTTGATGTTGGCAATTCCCGAAGCTTCGTTACCGTCAGCGTTGGTAACAATGTAGTTGCGATCGCATTCTCCCACTTTCGCCACCAACTTACCCATCGCCGTTGTCGAGACTTTCGGATCTCCCCCTACAGCATATTCTTCTAACGGCAATTCCCCAAGTTCTGCTAGCGGTAATACAGATTCCGTTACTGCTACCCGACTCGCCGAACCACCACCAGCGCGTTCGCAGTTCGTCCGCACGATTTCCCATGCAGCAGGCGCTAAAGCACGAGTTTTAAGGGCGTTGACAATATCGGGGTTATCGAGAGTATGCATCGCATACAAGTTGTGAGATTTTGCCCCCCTCGCGTGGACTCCTGCCCCTTTGAGTTGTTTAATAATTAATACGGTTAGTGTCCCACTCAATGCAGAACGGGCGGCTTCATCGGCTGCAACTAACACGGCTTTGGTGAAAGCTAAGCGTTGCTCGAAGGAAAAAGCCGTACTATCGACATAATCGCCTGGTTGGTTTTTGTCGTCAAAGTCTTTGGCATCGACTAACACGACTTCTTCAAAACCGTTACCGTGCCAGTATGCCATCATCCGTTCGTTGGATTGAGTGGACACCATACTGTGGTGTTCCTGACTGTAGCCATTCCACACTAATACTGGTAAGAAATTTGTCACGCCTGGGTAGGCTGTGTGGAAATGCGCCATGCTACTCATGATGTAGGGTTCGCCCAACCCACCATCGCCAATCGTGACGGGGAATAATTTATCGGGGTGGAGACGGGCGGCTGACATGGCGAAGTGCTGCCCTTGTCCTAATGGTCCGGCGGGGGCGAGAATACCAGGTATGAAACCAGAGAGGTGTCCGAGTAAACCGTTGTGTTCGCGAAAGCGATCGCGCAATTGTTGTACAGTGGTAATGCCCATGTCTTCTAACGAACGATCTAAAAACATGGCGCTGTAAAATCCTGGGGCGTGATGTCCGACTTCGGTAATAATATTTTTGTAGCCCAACATCACCAAGGCTGCATATGCTTCTACTTGCGAGGCAAAGCCACCAGGGTGTCCCGAAGCTTTACTCCCCGTAACTTGGACTGTCAAATAGCGCAGGGCATCGGCATAGAGGAGGGTTTGAAATACAGCCGCCGGATCGCTAGGATCGGTAATAGCAGTTTTATTTGGTGCGATCGCTGCTTGTTTGCCATATTGCTCGAATCCTGGCAAAGTTTCGCCAAAATACTGAATTCCTTGACAAAATTCTGGTGTTACTATCTTTGCCGCTTCGGTCGATGCCGTCATGCTGAAGACCCTCTCTAATTTGAGTATTTGTACTTTTTAGATAATTTTAATTATTTTACATTTAATCTCTGCTTTATGTTGTATACGGTCTGTCTATACATATCAGTTGGATTTGTCTAACTATAGATCGCATGTTTACAGCAAAAATTCTGACGCAGATGAGCGCGCACAAAAATTAGTTTCAATCGAAAATTTATTGAGTGCGATCGAAATAATATGATAGAATTTTAAACTGTATTTTTACCAGTTGGACTTTATTCAAAATTGTTGCTGCTTCGACCCTAATAAATATAAATAGATTTTTATGCTCAAATAATTTTTAGTTAATATATAAATAAATCTCCGTAGCAGCATTGTCTACCAATTTAAGATGAAGTTAACTGAGGTAAACAAAACTCCAGCATTACTGCAAACGCTCCAGCTAATTGCCAATCCAATCGAGTTTTTAAACACTTGTGCCAACAAATACAGCGACCCATTTGCTGTAAGAGTTTTAGGTTTAAATTCTCCGCCAGTTGTATTTTTCAGCCAACCACAAGCAATTAAAGAAATTTTTGCCATTCCCTCAGAGTACTTTGATTATAAAAAAGCAACTCACGTATTTCAACCTTTGATGGGGGAGCAATCTTTAATTTTACAAGAAGGGAAAAGTCATCAACGCCAACGCCAATTAATGCTACCTCCTTTTCATGGCGATCGCATGAAAACTTACGGGCAAATTATTTGTCAAATTACTCAAGCTGTAACTCAACAATGGCAAGTTGGCAAACAGATTTCTATTAACCACTTCCTCCCCGACATTACTCTACAAATTATTTTACAAGTCGTATTCGGTATTAGTCCTGGGGAAAGGTACGAACAATTAAAAGTTAAGTTAAGTACGCTCCTAGAAGATGTTACTACTCCCTGGTACTCCAGTTTATTCTTTTTTCCACCATTACAAAAAGATTTAGGTGCGTGGAGTCCTTGGGGACATTTCGTCAGACGCAGACAACAAATAGATAAATTAATCTATGCAGAAATATCGCAACGGCGACGAGAAAACGATCCAACACGCACCGACATTTTATCAATGTTAATGGCGGCGCGGGACGAGCGGGGACAGCAGATGAATGATGAGGAATTACGCGATCAGTTGATGTCTCTTTTATTATTGGGCTATGAAACTACAGCAGCAGCCCTTGCATGGGCATTTTACCTGATCCATTCTCATCCGCAAGTCCGCGATCGCCTACAACAAGAATTGAATAATGCAGATCGTACTCAACCAGATGCGATCGCCCAACTTCCTTATCTTACTGCTGTCTGTCAAGAATCCCTCCGAGTTCACCCCATTGCTTTAATTTGTACTCCTCGAATGGTAAGAGACTCCGTACAAATTGCTGGAGATAAATTCAACGCTGGAACCATTATCGTACCTTCTATCTATCTCACCCATAGAAGAGCAGAAATCTATCCTCAACCAGAAAAATTTCACCCAGAAAGATTCCTACAACAAAAATTTTCACCCTTTGAATATCTTCCCTTTGGTGGTGGTAGTCGCGGTTGTATTGGTGCAGCTTTTTCGTTATATGAAATGAAACTCGTACTCGCTACAGTGTTATCGCAGTATGAATTAGAATTAGCAAATTCTCGTCCCGTTTCTCCAGTTCGACGAGGTATTACAATTGTCCCCTCTGAAAATGGGATGCAAATGTCAGTTGTTAGTTATAAGTAAGGTAGGTATTGCTCGCCCAACTATTCATTCTTATGCCAAATTGTAGATACATTTCTTAATACTGCGGGTCTACCATCGATCTCAAGCAGAGTCAAAAGGATGCGATCGCGAGATGAATAACGAGCCACGGTTAGAAGAACAAGTCATCGATGCAGTAGCAGTAGCAGGAATATCTAGCCAAGTAGATAACGCTGAAAAAATTGATGTTGATATTCAAACAAATCTCTTAAAGCTAATTTTAGGGCAAGCAGATTCAGTAGATTTTACTGGACAAGGTGTAGTTATACAAAAAGACATCCGCCTGCAAGAAATTGAGGTGCAAACGGATAAAGTTGATGTGAATCCACTCAGCGCTCTTTTTGGTAAGGTTGAATTAGAGCAACCGTTAGATGCTATTGCCAAAATTGTGATTACAGAACCAGATTTAAATCGCGCTTTAAATTCTGAGTACGTGCTAAAAAAGGCACGTAATTTTAAACTGAACGTAGATGGAAAAACTGTGATTTTAGAAATGCAGCAGATGCAATTACAGTTGCCAGGAAATAACACAATGTTCTTCAATGGTAAGATTTTGTTGCATGAAAAAGGCGAAACGCAGCCACTTAGTTTTACAGCTACATTTCGCCCTCGTACCCAGAAACAACCAGTTATCGTTGAGAATTTTCAATGCGATCGCGGAGAGGGAATATCTTTTGCGATTGCGCTGTCATTAATGGAAACAGTCAAACAATGGATGGAGTTACCCTATTTCGATCTAGAAGGAATAGCACTCAGAGTTGAAGAAATGACGGTGCAAGCAGGTCAGTTAGCTTTAAAAGTCCAAATGAGAATGAAACAAATACCTCAGAAGTTAATCGAACAGAACGTCAGTTAACCGAGAAATATTTGTTGACAGTTGACAGTTAACTATTAACTGTTAATTCTGTTTGTCCATACTTACTCATAATCTTGCGGTAAGTAGCAATTACGCTAGGAATATAGCGCCACCAGGTTGCTATGAGGGCTACACTAAAAGTAGAGACAAAGCCGAAGGTGAAGAATTTCTCTAGAATTGACATAGAAATTGCCTTTGTAGATGGAACAAATATTAGAAAAATCTTAAGAACTGAATTGATTGTAGATTTTATATCTTAAAATCATCCTCTGTAAAAATACTGTAATTGTATTTTTATCGGTTAGAGCAGCTTTTCATGATAGTCTGCGCATAATCTCTTTCACTACTCAAACACCACAGTCTTATTCCCGTAAATTAAGACACGGTGTTGTAAATGCGATCGCACGGCTCTAGCTAAAACGACTCGTTCTAAATCTTTACCTTTACGGATCAGGTCGCTGACCTCATCTCGATGGCTGATGCGGACGACATCTTGTTCGATAATTGGTCCAGCATCGAGTTCTGATGTTACGTAATGAGCGGTAGCACCGATAATTTTTACTCCGCGTTCGTAAGCTTTCTGGTATGGATTCGCGCCTACAAAAGCAGGAAGGAACGAATGGTGAATGTTAATTGCTTGAGGAAATCGGGTAATAAATTCGGGACTGAGAATTTGCATATATTTTGCCAGAACGATAAGATCGATGTCGTACTGGTGCAAAAGTTCTAACTGTTTTTCCTCTTGAGCCGCTTTGTTATCTTTGTTAACGGGAATATAGTAATAATCTATACCAAATTGTTTTGCCACCCATTCTAAATCGGGATGATTGCTAATAATCAGGGGAATTTCTGCGGCATACTCTTTTGCCTGTTGTCGAAGAATTAAATCGAATAAGCAATGTTCTTGCCGACTCACCCAAATAGCAAGGCGCGGGATGGTGTCGGACAAGTGTAGTTGCCATTGAGCCTCTAGCGGCTGTGCGATCGCGCCAAAGGCAGGCGCAATTAGCTCTCGCGGTAGATGAAAACCCTCTAATTGCCATTCAATTCGGGTAAGAAACAAACCAGCAGCAAAGTCTGTATGCTGATCGGCATGGATAATGTTACCTCCATTGGCATAGATAAAATTAGCAATTTTTGCTACTAATCCTTGTCGGTCGGGACAAGAAACGAGTAGAGTTGCTGTCAGTCTATTCATATTACTTAACCTTCTCTTGATGTATAAGAAAACCTTTATAAACTGTCTTCTATCTTCAGTACGAACGTAGTATTAGATATATCGAGTTTGAATTTCATTGTCTCCGATCGCTGCCTCTGTATTGTCCGCAAGTTAAAAGTGTGAAATAATACATAAACAAGATCGGGAATTGCTGGAAGCGCGTGTGAGGGTATACGAGCATTCATAGCACTAGTCTGGAATAGCTTTTTGGGCTGGCGTATTTCATTGTCAGAGTCTTTTGCGGCTTGGAAGCCACTAGCAAGGTACTACGGATAAATGTCGATTAGGTATGGCTTTCGGGTCAGATCGTTACAGGGTGTTCGGGCTACATAGCGCTCAAAAGAGCGTATTAACGATAACTTCGTCGATCGCGCTGCTAGTTTGGGGTAGCTGCTGAATTCTTTTCAGACTCAACCTGTTTTTAGAAAATGACTTTTTAGAAAATGATGCTACAAACAATTATTACTGCTGGGGCGACTTTCTATATTACAATCGCGGCTTGTCTGTTTACTCAGTGGGCAGACATCATGCAGCGAGACCTTGGCAAACGCTCTCAATTACTTCTACTCAGAATATTTTTAGTCATAGTCACTCTTTTTTGGCCAATTATCGTACCCATTGCTTATCTAGAATTGTTAATTAAAGTTAAGAAAGACAAAGAAAAAATGAGTTGGTTAACGGAGCGATCGCCTGAAAGTTTTTCAGCGACAACCGCTGACGATTCATTGCTGTCATAACTGATATCATTACCGTTATCATAATTGTCATCATTGCTAATAAAATAGCTTTTTCCTACAGTAAAAGCCCGCAAATGCGGGCTTTTTATTGAATGAAATATTGTCACTAAATTAGAGCTTGTAAATGTTCGATTAAATTAGGTGCTGGTACTACGCCCTCAATGCGATCGACTGGTTGACCCTGCTTAAATAGTACTAATGTGGGCAAGGCATGAATTTGATATTGACTGGCGAGTTGTGGATATTTATCAGTATCGATTTTCACAATACGGATTTTAGATTTGAGACGCTCGTTGACTTGTTCTAAAATTGGAGCCATCATCTGGCAAGGACCGCACCATGCAGCGTAAAAATCTACCAGTACAGGCACATCAGCACCAGAGATCATTTCGGCAAAATTATTGAACTGCTGTTTAGTAGTCATGAGATTTAACTCAGTTTTTTTACTGTTATATCTCAAGTAGCGGTGAGTGGTCATTTGTCATTTGTCAGTTGTCATTTGTGAGTAGCTAGCCACCAGTTCTCATCATCACTAGTCACTCTCTACAGATAACTGACCACTGATAACTGATAACTGATAACTCTTGATAAGATGGTTAGCGCGGTGGTTTAAGTGCGATCGCTAAGTGAGAGTATCTACGTAAGAGTCATTGTTTATGGAAGTATTGCCAGAGGATTTACAACGGTTACGCCAACAAGTTGCAATCGTTACCGGGGCTTCGCGAGGAATTGGACGGGCGATCGCTTTGAGTTTAGCCGCAGAAGGGGCGAACGTTGTCGTGAACTACGCAAGTTCTAGTTCCGCCGCTAAAGAAGTTGTAGAAGAAATTGAGGCGGCGGGAGGTAGCGCGATCGCAATTCCAGCCGATGTCTCAGATGCGGCTCAAGTAGATACTCTGGTGAATGCTGTCGTAGACAAATGGAAGCGAATTGATGTTTTGGTAAATAATGCTGGTATTACCCGCGATACTTTGTTATTGCGAATGAAACCGGAAGACTGGCAAGCAGTCATCGACCTCAATCTTACAGGTGTATTCCTGTGTACCAAAGCTGTCAGCAAAATCATGCTCAAACAACGCAGCGGGCGCATCATTAATATTGCTTCGGTAGCTGGACAAATGGGCAATCCCGGTCAAGCGAACTATAGCGCAGCAAAAGCTGGGGCGATCGGATTTACTAAAACCGTTGCGAAAGAACTTGCCTCCCGTGGCATTATTGTCAATGCTGTTGCCCCTGGTTTTATCACCACTGACATGACCAGTAACATTGAT
>NZ_JBOFLP010000023.1:0-5810 GCF_051657925.1 Chroococcidiopsis sp. | reverse complement strand
TCTTCCTCAGCCTGTGGTTGAGGTTGATTTCTACGATTCTGCATCCGACCCGTAGTTGCACGTTTACGAAACTTACGGGCATATGCCTGATTCCGTAGCGCCTTTTCTTTTTTTTGGTTACGGCGCTTAGCCATGTTCACCTCATTATTTGTAGACAACAAAACACCACCCCTAGAGTTCCTAGAGGCGATTGGACTCACCGACATCAGCGGTATTTTCCCAGCTTAGCGGATTAATGTCATAAGTATAAACCAATCGGACTGTAGTAGTCAGCTAATTCCAACTTAGCATGCGCGATCGCTAACGGCATTTGCAGTACTCAGAAGCGATCGCCACCATTTGCATTAAGAAACATTAATGAATCTCAATAGTTAATCTCGGGAAAAAGCTATAGCTAAATACAGCTCTGGGCATAGTTTTGAGTTGTAGATCGATAAATGATAAGATGAATTTAAACTATATTAAGACATTATCAAAAGCTAGGATAGACTATCTGTCTGGGGTTTCACCGAATTTTTTCAGCATATGAAAATTTATAAATTTTAACTAACGGTTAAATAGTGATTTTTTCTAGTTTTAAGGCGATCTCCCAACCTCTACGCCGCTGGTGGCAATTTATTCAAACTGTCATCGGCATCATATTTCGTCATCCCGTCCCAGGCACGAGTATCATTCCCATCTTGCCTGATGGTCGTATCGTTTTGATTCGCCGTCGTGATAATGGGCTGTGGTCGCTACCAGGAGGGATGGTAGATTGGGGTGAGGATGTGGCTACGGCAGTCAAACGAGAATTAGCCGAGGAAACGGGGCTGGATTTAGTCAAAATTCGGCGACTGGTAGGAGTTTATTCCGCACCCGATCGCGATCCGCGCATCCATTCGATTTGTATTGTAGTTGAGGCAGATGTTACAGGCAGGATGAAAGTCCGCGATCCATTAGAAGTGATGGAAGTTCGTGCATTTCCTCCTGGTGCTTTACCTCCCGGTCAACTTGCTCACGACCACAGCCAACAATTGCAGGACTATTTTGCAGGATTGACGATTTTAGCCTAGCTATAGTCAAAAGTCAAAAGTTAAAAGTCAAACTTATCATGCCACTAGCTACCAGCAACTAACCTCTAGTCCCTGATAACTGATAACTGATAACTGACTTACGAAACTTTTACCTCGACTTGAGACTTGAGATATTCCGTATTGACTCCCGACTCTCGCACGAGGGCAATTTTGCCTGTACGGGCGACCTCTCGCAGTCCAAACTTTTGTAATAACTGCACGATCGCGACAATTTTACCAGGGTCGCCGACAACCTCTAAGGTGAGGGAGTCTTCAGCCACATCAACCACTCTAGCGCGAAAGATCTGAGCAATTTCAATCACTTCCGAGCGATTAGAGCTGGTAGCACTCACTTTAATCAACATCAATTCCCGCTCGACACAAGGAACTTCGGTGATATCTTGGACTTTGAGGACGTGGACGAGCTTATATAACTGCTTGGTCAGCTGTTCGATGACGCGATCGTCCCCAGGGACTACCATTGTAATTCGAGAGACTCCGTTTTGCTCCGCTTGACCGACAGCAAGGCTTTCAATGTTAAAGCCACGACGGGCAAATAAACCCGCAATGCGGGTTAGTACCCCCGCTTCATCTTCCACTAGAACTGAAAGGGTGTGTTTCATTTTTAATGGTTGATGGTTGATGGTTGATGGTAAACGCTGGCGCTACACTGCGTGAAGATGGTTGATGGTTGATAGTTGCTACTCACTGCTCTCTACTTTCTGTCCGATCGCTAAAATCAATCTGTTCAGCCTTATATTCTATCTCGATCTATCTCGTCTTTCGCTCTCAACGGATGTTTTCTAGCTGAAAAAAATCCATGTGTTGTTGTAAGAGTTACGCACTGGAAGCTAGAGATCTCGATCCCCCTCACCCCCCTCGAAAAGGGAAAATTCAAAGTCCCCTTCAAAAGAAGGTTAGGGAATTGCCGAGTAGATAGTGAGGCTTATGACGCGATTTTAGGTTAAAAATTAGCGAAAAAAATTAAATTTAACTTAATTAAACTTCAATTCGCAGATTTACTCTTAAGATTATCAACTTGTGACTATATCTTCTTTCAGATAGGTGTGGCGATCGCTACGCAAACTTACACTGAGAGCAGTTAATTACTCAAGGAGAAAAAATTTATGGGTTGGTTACAAAGACTGTTTGGCATGGAAAAACCGCAAAACGCTCAAGTTAATCCTACGCCACAGGCTGCTGCTGCCACTGAATCAGTTCCTCCCGAGCGTCTAGGATTGAATGGAGAATACGATCAGAGTGGTTTAGCTAAGCGTGTTGCTTTGGCATTTGATGAAGACCAAAGCTTAACTGACGTTGATACTCTCTACGTAGCTCAAACGGGTAGTACCGTGGTTTTAAAAGGCAAGGTTCCCAGCCAAGATATTTTGCAAAAAATGGTTTCTGTTGCCAGAAACGTCCAAGGCGCAACTGACGTAACTACCGATCAAGTCAGTATCGGATAAAAACTGATGGCTGATTGTTAATGGTTAATGGCGATACAAACAATTAACCATTAACAACTAATTATTAACTTTGTCTAGAGCAAGATCGGGACGGGCAAGGAAAGAGTCCATCCAGTCCAAGACTGCTTGGTTGACTTCTTCAGGGCACTCATCATGAGCGAAATGTCCTGCATTCTCTAAAATTAGAAGCTGCACGTTAGGATTGTAAGCTGCAAACTTGGGGGCGAAAGCGGGTGGAATCATGCGGTCTTGCTGTCCCCAAATCAGTAGGATGGGAATGTTTAGATTTGGCAAGATGCTCTTGACTGAAGGATCGAATTGAGAATCTAACATAGCTTTTAGCGTGGCATAGAAAGCTTGTGCCGAACCTCGGTCTTGAGCTGGTCCTAACAAAATATCTACTAATTCATCAGTTACGGCTTCAGAATTAGCATATGCAATGCCTGCCCAACGCTTTACCACTTGGGGGCGGCGGACAATGCGAAAAATGGTTTTGATTAATAGGGGTGAGGTGAAGAGATTTTCGATCGCGGCGATCGCGGGACGTAAAATCTTAGGTATGGCTTCCTGTCGGATAGATAGATCGGGAAGGCTAAGCATCACAATACCCTGCACCATATCGGGATGCATGGCTGCCGCTCTCAGCGACACTAGCGAACCGATAGAATTACCAACTAAGACGACTGGATGCTGAATAAACGTGCGCCAGAAATCGTAAACTTGTTCTACCCACAGTTCTACCTTATAGCTCACTGGAGCTTTTTCCGACGCACCAAAGCCCAACATATCTACCGCGTAAACTGTGTGCTGTTCCCCTAGCACGGCTAAGTTTTGTCGCCAATGACCGATTGACGTGCCAAAGCCATGCAGTAAAATTATCGGTGTTGTCTGAGGCTGGGGTTGTTCTGGGCGAATAAAAGTGTAGCGAGTCTGCCAGCCACGCCAAATCCAGTCTCTTTGACTGCCAACCCGTTGCTGCCAGTGTAATAAGGTATCCACGCTTGTTTTGGTCAATTTGAATAAAGTTATAAAATCTCTAAATTATTTTAACAATTGAGATGTTTTGATGGGAGGCGATCGCATCTATCCTGAGAAGTTAAGGTGAGCTTAACAAATGAATGGCGATCGGAGTTCGCAAATAGAGGAATTTCCCTACCCCTAACTAGCAGAAAAAAGTGTTATCGTGAATTGCAAGTACCGAGAAAGCCTGCTGTTTGCTATGGATTGAAGACTCTAAATTTCCGTTCCCGAAAGCCGAGTGGTTGGTGTGAAGGTATACATAGTTGTCTTAGTCTAATAGTTGCTCAAGCTGGATTCATCCCAGTTATCTAACAAACAGTTGCTAATAATCCTATATGCCTGTGATTGAAAAAAGAAGACCCACAAAAGATTTACCCCAAATTAACGAACGCATTCGCTTCCCTAAGATTCGAGTCATCGATACTGATGGCAGTCAGATGGGAATTTTAACTCCCTATGAAGCACTGCAAATTGCTGAGGAAAAAGAACTAGACCTCGTTCTGCTCAGCGATAAAGCTGACCCGCCTGTGTGCCGAATTATGGACTACGGCAAGTATAAATTCGAGCAGGAGAAGAAGGCGCGGGAAGCTCGGAAGAAGCAGCATACGGCTGACGTGAAAGAAGTGAAGATGCGCTACAAGATTGAGGAACATGACTATCGAGTGCGCGTCAATCAAGCCGAACGCTTCTTGAAAGATGGCGATAAGGTGAAAGCAACTGTGATGTTCCGAGGTCGCGAAATTCAACACAGCGATTTGGCAGAAACCCTACTCAAGCGTATGGCGACGGATCTGCAAGAGGTGGGAGAGCTACAACAAGCGCCGAAAAAGGAAGGGCGCAATATGATGATGTTGATCTCTCCCAAGAAGTAGATCCCCCCAACCCCCCTTAAAAAGGGGGGCTTTTGATTTGCGATCGCGCGCTAGGATGATAAGTTACGCGCGATCGCATTTTCGTTTTAACGTAGAGCGTAGGCATAAGATAGAGATTATGGATTTATTGCGGTAGTTTGTGGAATGAGTGTTTAGAAACACTCCAAACAGGAAAAATATCAGCTCGTAAATTCTAAACGGCATATATTGAAAAATTCCTAGAAAAATATTGTATGTTTTGCTATCGCAGACATAATTAATAATCTTAACTAGCAAAAAAACGTAAAATGTCACTGTACTAGGACAAATCTACTAAATCCGTACCTTCCGCGATCGCTTTTTACTGGCTAAACCTGAAAGTATTCCCTGTGGTGCGCCAAGAAAGAGGAAGTTGCAAGGGTGAAACAAAATCAAAAAATTCGCGGCATCGATCCTGAATTATTAGGATTGATATATGGCTTTGTGGGCGTATTCGGCTTTAGCCTAACATTACCAGCAACTCGCGCTGCCGTCACCGATTTCGACCCCAATTTTGTTGGTTTAGGAAGGGCGATCGTCGCAGCATTTTTGGCAATGTTGGTTTTACGAACAACTCGTCAATCCCTACCCAAGCGCCGTTACTGGAAAAGTATAGCAATTGTCGCTGTCGGAGTCGTTTTAGGATTTCCCCTACTCTCAGCTTGGGCAATGCAACAGCTACCAGCTGCCCACGGCGGAGTTGTTCTAGGACTGATGCCTTTAGCAACGGCATTAGCAGGTGCATGGCGATTAGGGGAACGCCCCAGTTTCGGTTTCTGGATTGCTAGTATTGCTGGTAGTCTTACTGTTGTACTATTTGCCATCGCTTCGGGTGCAGGACAAATGCACTGGGCAGATGCGATCTTACTCGTTGCGGGTTTAGCTGCTGCTGTGAGTTATGCCGAAGGGGGACGGTTGGCAAAAGATTTAGGCGGCTGGCAAGTGATTTGTTGGGCATTAGTACTAACAGCACCAGTATTAGTCATACCAACCGCGATCGCAGTTTATCAACATGGATTAACCGCTTCCCCTGCTGCTTGGATGGGGTTTGCCTACGTCAGTATTATCAGTCAGTTGCTTGCCTTTTTTCCTTGGTATCGCGGACTAGCTTTAGGTGGTGTCGCCAGAGTCGGACAAGTTCAACTGATACAACCATTTTTGACAATTTTCGCCTCAGCACTCTTACTTGGTGAGACAATTACACCTCTAACTTTAGGCGCTGCAACAATAGTAGTGATGACAGTGGCATTAGGTAGGAAGTCAAAAGTTAAAAGTTAAAAGTCAAAACTATAACAATACTTATAAACTCACACCAACTACCAACCACCAATTACCCATTACCTCTTACCATGCAAGTCCAAGCGATCGCCCAATTTGGGGAA
>NZ_JBOFLP010000022.1:0-8266 GCF_051657925.1 Chroococcidiopsis sp. | reverse complement strand
TTTTTTAGGCTCCTACACCACCTTTTCCACCTATGGCTTAGATACGGTAGCATTAGCAAGAAACCATCAAATTGCAACTGCTAGCCTTTATTGGTTAGGTAGCGCACTACTTGGGATTGTCTGCGTACAGCTAGGAGCTGCGCTAGCGCGACTGGCGATCGAGTGACTAGTGACTAGTGGCTGGTGACTAGAGAAAAGTTTGTGCCAGCTTTGCCGAGTTGCCAAACGTACTAAAACGTAACTAGTGATTAGTGGCTGGTGACTAGAGAAGAATCCAGCCGCTAGACACTAGCCACTAGCCGCTCACCAACGATCGATGACCAATGACTAATAACAAATTACTAAGAATTCTAGAACCGGAAGTGATGGACTCTTGGGAGGAAGCAGTTGAATACGATGCGATGGATTTCGTAGAAGTCAACACTGCTTTTGCTCAAACCGCAAGTGAGTTATGTCGGTTGGACACAGCTAAAGTTCTCGATGCGGGAACTGGTACAGCTCGAATTCCAATTATTCTCAGTCAAATGCATCCTCATTGGCAAATATGGGGGATTGACTTGGCAGAAAATATGTTGAAATTAGGTTTTCAGAACGTTAAAGACGCAGGCTTGCAAGATCGAATTAGTTTGGAATTAGTAGATGCTAAGCGCCTACCTTATCCTGATGATTACTTCGATCTAGTCATTTCTAACAGCCTCGTTCATCACTTACCGAACCCCTTGCCTTTTTTGCAAGAACTCAAACGAGTATTGCAATCCAAAGGAGCCATTTGTATTAGAGATTTAATTCGTCCAAGTGATGCGGCAACTATAGATCGGTTAGTTGAAGGAATTGGTACGAAATACAGCGATCGCCAGAAAGATTTATTCCGCGATTCTCTGCACGCAGCTTTTACAATTGATGAGGTCGAACAACTCGTCACTCAAGCTGAAATTCCAGGTGTGAGAATTTATCAATCGAGCGATCGCCATTGGACTGTAGAGAGGAGCTGGAGACAGTGACCAGTGACCAGTGACTAGTGACCAGATCTCTTACCTCTTCCCCTACTCCCTACTTCCTACTCCCTACTCCCTCATAAAGTGGATATTTACAAATCTGCAATTAGACCGTTTCTATTTGATGGCATCAAAGCCGATCCTGAGTGGATGCACGATCGCGTCATTCGTTCTTTAGATTGGCTGGATCGAAATCGCGCTCGTCCTGGTGTGAAACAGATTTTAGAGCAACTGCAAAAATCTACAGGTTTGCAAGACAAGCGATTGCAACAGCAACTTTGGGGAATCGATTTTCCTAATCCTTTGGGATTAGCTGCTGGGTTTGATAAGGATGGGGTAGCGGCTCATATTTGGTCGAATTTTGGTTTTGGCTTTGCCGAAATGGGGACGGTGACATTTCATTCTCAACCAGGAAATCCTCGTCCGCGTCTATTTCGATTGCCTCAAGACTTTGCCGTTCTCAATCGCATGGGTTTTAATAATCATGGCGCAGCGGTGATGGCGCAACGGTTAGCTGAGAACAATAATTCTCCTACTTTTAGACCAATACCTTTAGGCATTAACTTAGGAAAATCAAAAATTACTCCTCTAGAATCAGCCGCAGCCGACTATCTCCACAGTTTTCGGTTGTTGAAAGCCTGGGGTGACTATTTTGTGGTGAACGTTTCATCTCCAAACACTCCAGGGTTGCGATCGCTCCAAGACGCAGCTCAGTTAGGCTTAATTTTAGATGCCTTACAACAGGAAAATCAGGGACAAAAACCGATTTTAGTGAAAATTGCTCCCGATTTAGAGTGGGAAGCGATCGTCGATATTCTTAACATTGCCCAAACTTATCAATTGGCTGGAATTATTGCCACTAACACCACAATCCGCCGTGATGGATTAAAAACGCAGATAATTGCTAAAACTGGCAAATCAATTGTCGAAGAAGCTGGAGGAATCAGTGGTTTACCCGTACGCGATCGCTCTACAGAAATTATTCGGTTTATTTACCAACAAACTCAAGGACAGTTACCAATTGTCGGTGTCGGAGGAATTTTTACGGCTGAAGATGCTTGGGAAAAAATTATCGCTGGTGCTAGCCTGATACAGGTTTACACCAGCTGGATTTACGAAGGAATCGGTATAGTCAATCGCATCCTCGCGGGATTGCTGCAAAAAATGGCAAAACACGATTTAAACTCTATTTCCGAGGCTAGAGGAAGTCAGTTATCAGTTAACAGGGAGCAGGGAGCAGGGAGTAGGGAAGAACTCAGCTCCCAATTGCGCACAAATGACCAATGACCAATGACCAATGACTAAATTCGATAAAACTCCTTAGTTTCAGCCGAAAATCCCCAGGAAATGCCATCAGGATCGCGGCTGCGAGTCCACTCAGGGAAATCTGGATCGTCTCGCCGCTTATACACAGTGCTGGAATAGACATTCAGCCGCTTAGCCAGTTCTGACTGGATCAGGGTTTGGGGTAAAGGTTGATTTTGGTTGTGGGATATTGATTGTTCTGTAGCTACTGCGGTGTCGTCCGGCTGCGGCAATTGTATGGAGGTCGCGCTTTCTGGAGCATTAGGAGTAGGAGAAAAAGCTGAGACAGTTTCTAACGGAAGCGATTCGGCTTGCTTAACTGACTGCGAGGCAATTTGCTGAACATTCTGAGCTTTTTCTTTTGCTGGCTCTAATTCCTTAAGCGGTTCGCTCTTGTCCAGCATACTGCCTAAAGTGCTGGAGGTGATAAAGTAATAGACTGTCCCTAAGTCTTTATATTCCTGTCGCTGGGCGCCAAATTCGGCTGCTTTACTATCTAAATAGTATTTAGCTGTAGCAGCAGACAAATTTGCCTTGATTGCTAAATCTAATGGCGCGATCCGACCTTGATTAGCTTGAATAACTTGCAAAAAAATGGGATTAACTTGCCGACTCCATTGTTGCCACTGATAGTACTGCCATACTTTATAACCAATACTAAAGATTGCTAGCCCCAGCAGTAAAGGCCAAGTTGTAAAGAAGATGACGATCGCAAATGCTAGTGGCAACAGCAAAATCAGAAAACCATCGACACCTCTTTCTAAAGATTTTTCTTTCATTGCAGTTTTGGCAAAAAGATCCACTTGTTGGCAAATTAATCATAAACTTGGCAAAAGTAGAGCGCAATTTTTGTAACTCTTAACAATTGCGATCGCTTTGGGCTTTTTTGCCAATGGCAAAATTAGCAACTATCTATAGGGTGATTTATAGATATAAAGGCGTTCCCCGCAACATTTCTATATCTGTCAAACCTAGTAACGTGACTTCCCAAACAAGTCGAGGCTGGGCATAACAGAGTAAGTAACGCCTAGTTGTCTCCAGTTTTTCCAAGGGAAAGTGCTGCATTTCGCTAGCCAAAAACTTTTGCCAGTAGCAATACTGAAGATAGTCTACCAACCAAATTTGAGTTTCTAAATCTAGAGTGCGATCGATTTGACGCGCAAGATCTAGAGCTTCATGACAAGATGGAGGAATCTGCTGAAGTTTTGCCAGTAATTCAGCCGGAATTACCTCTAGCTTTTGCCAAGCCGCGATCGCTTCCCCTGGGCTGCCCTGGGCTAGTGCCAAAATAGCTGGTTGGCTCAAAATATGCGCGTAGCCGACTTGTTGTAGTACTTGAGCTAAAGACTGAGAGTCCAAGCGATAAAAAGGAATGCGCTGACATCTCGATACCAGCGTTGGTAATAACGATGCAGTAGAGGGAGCGATCAACACAATTGTTGCCTGTCCTGGCTCTTCCAGGGTTTTTAATAGCGCATTTGCCGCTGCCTCTGTCATAGATTCGGCTGACTCGATCGCGACTACAGCACGAGGTGCTTCCAGAGGTGGACGACTGAGAAATTGCTCGATGTGGCGAATTTGTTCGATGCGGATAACTGGTGCTGCTTTGCGTTTTTCTTCAGGTTGCGGCGGTTCGATCCACAAAACATCGGGGTGATTCCCCAACTGCAAGCGCTGGCGAACTTGTTGCTGCTTGGAATCTGGAATTTGAGAGCAGAATAATTGTTCTACAAAGTATTTAGCTGCCATGCACCTTCCTACGCCCTCCGGTCCCGCAAATAAATAAGCTGGAGCAACGCGATTTTGCGCGATCGCTTGAGTCAATAATTCTACTGCTTGATGCTGTCCGATAAGTTGGGCAAAAGAAGCGGTCATGGAGAAGTCGTAAGTCGTAAGTCGTAAGTCATAAATGAGTGGTGAGTGGTGCGTGGTGAGTGGTGCGTGAAAAGAAAGAGGTCACGGTCACTGGTCACTGGTCACTGGTCAGTGATAACTGCTCCCTGCTCCCTGCTCCCTGCTCCCTGATAACTGTCAACACCTGCCAGACGATCTTAGGATGGTAGAAGGCAAGAGGCGATTTGAGCATTTGCCCTACCTCCAACACTAAGGCATGTAGTTCTGGTCTAGAACTCGTACCTTTCATCAACTGCCGATTATACCAACGCATGAACTTGCCTAGCTTGCTTGACGACGATCTATTTGAATTGTTAGTTGGGTGTTGCTCTGTTTTGGGAAAGCCTAAGTCTTGAGTCGTTGCTATAGTCCAAGCTAGAGAATTTTTTTTAGCCAAACGTTTTTGAAAGTCTGAGGTGTCTAAATCTAAAGCACTTACATGAGAGGCATATCCTTGCTTTAACCAGTCGCGTAATGCGATCGCTCCCACAGCACTGATTGTCATCCCCTGCCCATAAATCGGACACAGGGCGCAGACTGCATCGCCTAAAGCAATAAAACCTTGCGGTAGCTTGATTTTTTCGTAGTGATACAATCTGTTAGCAGTCGCACGATGAGCGTAGGTAGGCGATACAGGCTCGGCAGATGCGATCGCCTCGTAAAATCTCTGACTGGGTAGACTGCGGGCAAATGCTAAAAAGCCTTCATCATCCAAGGGTGGAAAATCTTTGTTGTAGCCGCCTAGTGTAGCAATCCATTCTCCTCCCTCAATTCTGGCTAAATATCCCAATCTTGTATTCTCTGGTGGCGATTGGGAAATTAACATTATCTTCCAATCTGCATCAAATCCTGCGGGAGCGCGGTAGCGCCGCGTTGCATAACCGAGAAACGGATTGACGACGGTTTCAGGTGGTGGGGGAAATCCCGCGCTTTCTAGCCATTGTGGTGCTTGGGAACGACGACCGCTAGCATCGACAATTAATGTAGCGACCAGTTCGCTCTCTGTAAGTTCACCCACCGGACGTAAGCGAATACCTGTAACGCGATCGCCATGAGAATCTCGCACCAAACCCGTTGCGCGATATTTGGCAATAATTTCAATATTAGGTATTTCTAAAATGCGCCGTCTAATTGCCCACTCTAGCAACGGACGGCTGCAAGTGCAGGAAATAATTTCTGAGGTAAATGTCGTGTTGGCACTCCAGTTACCGTAAGTAAAGTGATGAAACTCCCGCAACCAATCAATTGATAGTGCGTCAGCAGTAGAAAGTTCAGCACCGATGCCCGGAAAAAGTTCTTCTAATATTCTGTACCCTTTGGCAAACAAAACGTGAGGTTGTACTGATTGGGGTACGCCTTTTCTAGGTTGAGGCTGGCTGGGTAGCATATCTGTATCAACGATCGCGACAGTAGCAAAATCATCTGCTAGTACCCGTGCAGCCAGCATACCAGCAATGCTCCCTCCTATGACAACAGCACGATCTTGCCCGTGTCTCCGTGTTGAGTTCATCATCGCAGTATTTCGGCTAAGTGTTGGCGCAAAATCGTCTGAATCTGTTGACGAACTTCGCTTTCACTCAAACTAGCATCAACTCGTACAATGCGGTGTGGATTTTGTCGAGCGAATTCTGAATATCCCTGTTGAACGCGACGATGAAAGGCGATCGCTTCTTGTTCGATGCGGTCGTTGCTTCCCCGTCCTTTAGTTCTGGATAAACCGACTTCTACATCGAGATCTAACCAAATTGTTAAGTCGCTTTCCAGCCCAGCAGTTGCGATCGCGTTGAGTTGATGGATTAAATTTAAATCTAAACCGCGACCGTAACCTTGATAAGCAATCGTGGAATCGGTATAGCGATCGCACAGAATAATTGTGCCAGAGGCGATCGCCAACTTGAGCGTTTCTTCTACATGTTGAGCGCGATCGGCGGCGTACAATAACAGTTCAGTCGTGCTGAATATGGGTGCTTCGCCTCTAGATTCCAGCAACAAAGAGCGCAGTTTTGCCCCTAATTGAGTCCCCCCTGGTTCTCTCGTTGCGATGACATCTCGCTTAGGAGTCGTAGAGCTTAAAATTTCCCGCAGCCAGGATTGTGTGGCTTGAATTTGTGTTGTTTTGCCACTACCTTCAACACCTTCAAATACAATCAGTTTGCCTGGTAAGTTCAAATTCGTTCTGTTTTCTTTATCAGTTATCAGTGGCAAGGGAGCGCACGAGCAGGGAGCAGAGGAGTAGGTATCTAGATGATTTAGGATCGAGATTATTTATTAGCAATAGTAGCTTTGAGACTGCGGCAGAATTCGGCGATCGCGGCGAGTCCTTGCTCTGGTGTCCCTTCAGCTAGACGCTTCACTATGGCACTACCCACAATGACTGCATCTGCACCCCACTGTTTTACTTGTGCTGCGTGTTCTGGCTGAGAAATGCCGAAGCCAATCCCTATTGGCTTATCGCTCATCTGCCGAATTTGTTGTAACAAGTCCTGCACGCGTGCTTCTAATCCAGTTCTGATCCCAGTAACGCCAGTCACGCTCACTAAATAAATAAATCCTTGGGAATGCCTTGCGATCGCCTCAATTCGTTCTGCCGAGCTGGTAGGAGCCACTAATAGTATGACTTCTACCCCATATTGGGTTGCCACCTGCAACACGTATTCCGCCTCTTCTAGAGGCAAATCTGGTACGACTAATCCTGCTACCCCTGCTTGAGAGATCTGTTGAAAAAACGACTCGATTCCTCGGTATAAAATCGGGTTGTAGTAAGTAAATAAAATAATTGGCGATCGCAAATCTGACTTGACAGCCGCGACCATCTCCAATACTTGCTCTAACTTTGTTCCCCGTTGCAAAGCGCGGGTAGCTGCTGCTTGAATCGTGGGTCCATCAGCCAGTGGATCGGAGTAGGGAACGCCCAACTCTATGAGATCTGCACCTGCCGCATCCAAAACCCGTAGTGCCTCAGCGGTCGTTGCTAAGTCAGGATCGCCAGCTGTAATAAATGGGATCAAGGCACACTCTTGGCGATCGCGCAAAGACTTAAAACACTCGGAAATAGCAGTCATAAATTATGGGTTACGAATTAATCTTTTCTTCTTTTTCCAGTTCGGCTTGCAGCTTTTCCAGTTCTTCCGGTGAGAGTTCGTCTAACTTTTTTTGCCAGAAAGCTTCTTCATAGGCGCTTCGCTGCTGGTGATAGGTCATCTTCTTCCCCATCACGCGAAAGAGATAGCTTAGCAGCCATCCAATCAAACCACCTACTAATAATAGCTGGCTCCAGATGCCAGCTTCTAGATTATCTAAGCCAGCAACTTTTAGAGCAACGTATGCTAAGCCTCCAGCAGCAAAGACTCCTAGAGTCACTCCGATCGCGTCAATTCGTCGCATTGCAACTGTGTTAACCACTCCTATGTAATTCTTTACCTATGTCTGAATTTGGCGACGCTTGGGTCGAAAGTTGAGGAAGGGCGATAAAACCAATAAACCTGGGAAGAAAAAGAATACCATAAAGTACATAAAACCGCGCTCGAAGGAAGTAGCCGTATACCACCTGAGATTTAAGTAGAGCAGTAGTGCGATTGGGACGACAAGCAAGTATGCTCCTGCCAAAGCTAAGTACAGTAGGGCTACCATCATAAATTTTTTCCCAAGATTAGGTATAAATGAACGAGCGATCGCCTGAGGCGAGTTCTTTGTTGACTAAGGTGTATTCCCTGTTTTTAGATATTGTACCGCTCTTCAGCTATCAGTTATCAGCGATCGGTGAGGTGAGTGGCGAGTGGCGAGTGGCTAGTAAATAGGGTGTGGGGTTTAGGGTGTGGGGTGTGGGGTGTGGGGTTTAGGGTGTGGGGTGTAGTGAGTAGCTAGTGGCTAGTGCTCCCGATCTCTCCTCTGCTCCTCTGCTCCCTTGTCTCCCTTGTCTCCCTTGTCTCCACACCTACTTTCTTTTTTTAGTTGCATAAATTTCCCTTTAGTGCTGGAATAGTAAAGCGGGGTAGACAACCCTGTCACAACTCACACTGATAGCTAAGGGGGCGTGGCGGAATGGCAGACGCTACGGACTTAAAATCCGTTGA
>NZ_JBOFLP010000021.1:0-11731 GCF_051657925.1 Chroococcidiopsis sp. | reverse complement strand
GGCTCTACAGGTGGCTGCGGAGATTCTGAGGACGCAGGCTCATCTGACGACTGCGGTGCAGGAGCGGGAGACGAGCTAGCAATCTTTTCTGGCTGCGGCAATTGCACCAACCAATGACTGGGAGAAGCACCGCGAACCTTTACCTGGTTAGGGTCGAGACTATACTCTGGACTGAGTTCGAGCGCAATCCGCGTCGTTTTCTTGTCAACCTGCCCAATTCGGAGAGCGCGAAACGCTCCACCCGCTTTCTGTTTGACTGTCGTTCGCTTCAGAGCTGTCCCCGGCAAGTCAATCACTAGGCGCGTGGGGTTAAATACCAGCTTTGCTCTGGGTTGAACTTTGCCTTCTGTTTTGATTTCCAGTCGATTTTGTTTGGCATTAAAATGCCACGATTTCAGACTCGCCGCCTCAGTAGGAGACGAGATTAGAAAAATGCCTAAAGTACTGGGTAAAAGCCAGTATAATTTCACGGTGCTTTCTCCTTATGCGCATGCATCCCAGCTGTCAACGTCTCCTCTGTTGGCGCTGTTTCACTCCATCCGATCCCGCAGTGTCGAGCCAATGCCGACCATGAGTATACCTGAGTCCTCCAATAATGGTTGAAACTAGATTTAAACATAATGTGAAATGCTTCTCATCAAATTTGACGATTCGCGCTTCATATAAGTATTCCCATTGCAGTCCGCTCACACCAACAAGCGATCGATTAATTTATTTCAATTGAGCCATTGATTTTCAGAAAAATTTAACTGAGTAGCAGAAGATTTCAGTAGTGTAATGCATAATTTTTCAAATGCTAATAGTTTCTTGACCCTCCTTAGACGATCGCGTTTTTTAATTTAGTACCGCATCTTGCGGCAGCGATCGCAGTTTGCCCGTAACAAAACGATAAAAATACATCAAAATTTACAAATTTCAGGAGTGAGGAGCGAGGAGTGAGGAGTGAGGGAAATTTAGGATTTTGGCTTGTGGAATTGAATTTCTTCCTTGTCCTCCTTGTCCTCCTTGTCTTTCTAAACGGGAGTTTCTGGTTCACCTCCTACAGCAGTAGTGGGGGGAAAGACGAAACGCAAGAGGGGGGGTGCTAAAAATGTGGTAAGAATCACCATCATGATAATGGCAGCTTCTAGTGGTTTAGAAAGAACGCCGCTTGCAGAACCAACACCAGCAAATACTAGTCCTACCTCACCTCTAGGAATCATGCCTACACCGATCGCTAAACGATTGATGCCAGGTTGTCCGAAGACAGCAGCACCCGTGACAACTTTACCTATGATTGCCACAGCAATCAGAAAGATAGCAATAATCAACCCCTCGCGGTTACTGGGAACGGCGGGATTGAGAACTCCCAAGTCGGTTTTTGCCCCTACAGTGACAAAAAAGATGGGAACGAGCATATCCGCGATCGGTACGACTTGTTTCTGAAGTTCTTTGCGCTTATCAGTTTCGTCTAGCACTAAACCAGCGGCAAATGCTCCTAAAATCGCCTCTAAATGGATTGCCGCAGCTAAGTATGACATGACAAAAGCAAAGATAAAAGCTGGGATGACTAATTCACCGCGCGTCTTGATGCGATCGACAACTGTAACAAAAGTTTTGTTGAAAACATTGCCAAGTAGAATTGCCCCCAACAAAAAACCACTGGCACTAATAATCAGATAAACGACATTACCCACGTCCACTTCGCCAGTTTTCGCCAAGCTTGCCACCACTGCCAGCACGATGATACCTAGTACATCATCAATTACGGCGGCTCCTAAGATAATTTGACCTTCTCTTGAGTTGAGAGTTCCCAGTTCCGACAAGACTTTGGAAGTAATACCAATACTCGTTGCAGTCAAGGCAGCACCAGCAAAAATCGCAGGCACGGCAGGTACACCAAACCAAATCATCAACCCTGCCGTGCCTGCACCAAACGGCACGGCTACCCCTACACAAGCCACCACAGCCGCTTGGATACCGACTGCCATTAATTCTTTTAAATTTGATTCCAGCCCAATTTCAAATAGCAGGATCACCACACCTAGCTCAGCTAAAACTGAAATAACTTCGCTTTGAGCGGCAAAAGTGGGAGCGACTTCCTCCGGTGCTAGTCCTGCGGTGGTTTGAAGGAAATTCATAATCAGAGAACTCGTGGCATCAGCCCCACCTTCTGGAAATACCAATAGATGTAAGGCAGACACTCCGACAATGACACCACCCACCAGTTCGCCTAAAACTGGAGGTAAGCCAAAGCGGTTAGAGATTTCTCCACCCACTTTGCTAGCAAAGTAAATGACGACCAAACTCAGCAGCACTCCTGCTAGCACCAAAGCACTATTTGCCTCTGCTTCTGGCGCAGTTAGCAGTAAAGGCGTAGATCCCCACAGGGTAAAATTACTTACCCAGCTAAAACCATCTAACTCCATTAGCTGTCCAAAAATCATCCTTTTCAATTTACTAGTTTTGGGGAGTCAGTTAACAGGGAACAGGGAGCGGGGAGCAGGGAGCAGAGGGGCAGGGAGCAGAGGGGCAGGGAGCTTCTGAGCAGAAGAAAGAATAACAACCAATGACCTATGACCTATGACCAAAAAACATACCTGGCAGCGATCGCTACCAGGTATGTTTTCTTCAGCAGTCGTCAAAGCTAACTCCTCAAAGCTAACTTATAGGTTATTTTCTAGCTAGCACAGCCATCACTTGTGCCATTTGCTGTTTTAAGCGTTCTATATCTGCCTGCATTGCAGCAATTTTTCCATTCAAAGCTTGCAGATCGGATGATGTTGTGCCGACCCCAGTTGTCATTGCAGCCACCTGGGGTGTTACTGGTGCTGCTGTTGCTCCTCCTTGGCGCGGCAGTTTTGACTTAACCATTGCCGTTTTAATTGCACCAATTAAATCTTTTTGCTCGAACGGTTTGGGGATAAATTCAAAATACTCGAATGGCTCTGGAATTTTCTCGACAACTTCTTCTTTGCGTCCCGACATCACAACTAAAGGAATTTTTTGCAGTTCGGCATTTTGTTGTATTTGCTGATACACCTCCCAGCCGCTGAGCTTAGGTAACAAAAAATCAAGCATAATCAGGTTCGGTCGTTCTTGACGAATTAAGTTTAGTCCTTCCAAACCATCTTTTGCTTCTAAAACATCAAAGTTGCCAGGTGGCAACATTTCTTTGACGCGCATCCGAATTACGCGACTGTCATCGATAACTACGATTTTGTTACTTGCCACAACTGACTCCTCGGCAATGAATTTTAAGGGGAATAAGATGGAAAAATACGATTTAAAGGCGAGAATATCTGGTTGTGCAGTCTTGAAAGTGAGTGCGGCAGATATTAGTTAACTGTAAATTTAAATTCTCGATCGCCAATATCTCGAACTCGCTCAATTGACACACGTAAGTGAGAGTAACAGCCATCTGGGATACACCAGTAACTTGCTTTTCTAGCTAACCTTGCACAACAAAACTACGAACTAAACCTAACGCTGTTCGCGTTTTGTCTCCAAGGGAATTTTTACTGATTGCGCGATCGCAAAATTTTCTTTAAACAGATATAGTTCGGTAGATTTTCGGTCGGCAAATTGCCGATTGGAAGGGTAATTGGTAATTGGTGGTTGGTAATTGGTGATTGGTAATTGGTAATTGGTAGATAGTAGTTAATAATGGAAGTTGGTCACTGGTCACTGGTCACTGCTCACTGAATATATGACTCTATCTTCTCGTTCTGAGTTCAAGTCGGAAATTGAGGCTTTACCGTCATGGCTGCGCCGACCGATTGGTAAGGCAAGCGAATTATCTACAGTTCAAAAAATTATTAAGCAGCGACAGATTCACACGATTTGCGAGGAGGGACGCTGCCCGAACCGAGGCGAATGCTACGCCCAAAAAACAGCCACTTTTTTACTGATGGGTCCAACTTGCACTAGGTCTTGTGCTTTTTGTCAAGTGGATAAAGGTCACGCACCCATGCCACTCGACCCAGAAGAACCGCAGAAGGTCGCAGAGGCTGTGCAGTCACTAGGATTGCACTATGTCGTCTTGACTTCTGTAGCGCGGGACGATTTAGCTGACCAAGGAGCGAGTTGGTTTGTTGCTACCATGACAGCAATTCGCGCTCTCAGTCCTCAAACGCAAATTGAAGTATTGACCGCTGATTTTTGGGGTGGTACAGGTGCGGGAGACGTAGGACAAAGGGAAAGAATTGCTACAGTTGTAGGGGCAAAACCAGCTTGTTACAACCACAACATTGAGACTGTCAAAAGGCTGCAAGGACGAGTCAGAAGAGGAGCTAAGTACGATCGCTCGTTGCAAGTCCTGCAAGCAGTCAAAGAAATCGATCCGAGTATTCCGACAAAATCTGGGTTAATGTTGGGGCATGGAGAGACAGTAGAAGAAGCGATCGAAACGATGGCAGATCTTAGAGCAATAGGCTGCGATCGCTTGACAGTTGGGCAGTACATGCGCCCCTCCTTAGAACACCTACCCGTCCAAAAATACTGGACTCCCGAAGAATTCGAGCAACTAGGCGCGATCGCTCGCGATCTAGGGTTTAGCCACGTCCGTTCCGCACCTTTGGTGCGTAGCTCCTACCATGCGGGAGAACAGTGACCAAGGAACAGTTATCAGTTATCAGTTATCAGTCAAGAGTGGTAATGGGTAATGGGTAATGGGTAGTTGGTAGTTGCTCCTCTGCTCTCTTCCCCTACTCCCTGCTCCCTGCTCCCTCTTTTCACAAAAATATTTTTAACGGAAGTAGGCAAGGTGTACCGCTGTTTGGTATTTCTGTAGATGCCCTTATTTTGAGGAGAAAAGCTTATGGCTGCTCAAGCAACTAAACCAACTGTCGGTCAAGATGTTGCTAAATCTAATGCTAACGCTCCGTTCCCTTTTCGGACGATAGTTAGCTTGATCCTGCTAGCAGGTAACATTCTGGTAGCTGCTATTTACTTCCACATTATCAATCCATAGTTGTCTGGCGGCTAGGAAGTTGGTGGCTAGTGACTAGCGATCGCCGGTCGCCGGTCACTGACTTCCTAGCCGAATCAAATCGTACCTTTGAATAATCCTTTAGGGCGTACTAACAACACCAGAATCATAATCAACAGACCTACACCTTGTTTGTATTGAGAACCGAGGAAAGGGGTGCTGAGTTCTTGGGTAACGCCAACGATCAAAGCAGCAGCGATCGCGCCGTATGGGTTACCAATTCCACCTAAAATTGTGGCAGCAAACATCGGCAAAATTAAAAACCAGCCCATATTCGGTCTGACGGCTGTAATCAAGCCGTACATGCTACCACCTAAAGCCGTGAGGCTCCCAGCGATCGCCCACGTCCAAAGTACGACGCGATCGACATCAATCCCAGATACGCGAGCTAAGTCGAGGTTGTCAGCAACAGCGCGCATCGCCTTGCCAATCTTCGTATTTTGTAACAAGTAGTGCAGCGCCAAAATAACGATGACTGCTAAAAGCATGACTATAAGTTGATTCTGGGGAATTCTGATTCCTAAAATTTCTCTAGCTGGACTGGTAGGAATATCGTAACTTTTGTTACTACCACCCCAGATCAAAATAATTCCATTACGGAGAAACAAAGCGAGTCCAATCGAAATAATAATGAGCGTGGTGGAAGTGGCACGCCGCGATCGCATATTTGACCAGATCAGCTTTTCGGATATCAGCATTGCTGCTACAGTGCCAATTGCTCCGAGTAACATTGAGAGCCAAATATTAATGCCGCTCGTATTGGCTAGCAAAGTTAAATAAGCGCCCAAAGTCATAAAATCGCCGTGGGCAAAGTTAGCCAGCCGTAAAATGCCATAAGTCAGCGTCAGTCCTACCGCAGCTAAAGCAATAATGCTACCTACAGCTACCCCATTAACAAATAATTGAGCCAGTTGTGCGTCCATACAGGTGTCAGTTATCAGTTATCAGTTATCAGTGTAGAGATGTTATGGGTAAAATCTGTACAAAAGCAACGAAGTGGCTAGTGGCTTGGCTGGTGGCGAGAGATTAATTAATTGTGCATTGCGACTTCTGTACGGGCGGGTTTTGAGTCAAAAATTATTGCCTCAACTGTCAATTCTTTTGCTAAACCTGCCCCTACGACTTGCGATTTGCGGCTTGCCTCTTGTAAAGTGCATTCATTTCATGTTTTTAAATTCAACTTTTGTTAATGCTCGGGTCTAAATCTTTTAACACTCTCCACATACACCTAGTATTTCTAGTTGTCCTTGCTGTTTTACCGCTATATCTGTTCTTTTTCATTCACAATGCCGATCGCGTTCCTCAGTTTGAGTGTACGGTACTGATACTAGCCGCAACGGTTGCAATGGCGATCGTCTGGGTGGGAATTGAAGTTGTGCTGGGGCGTTGGTTGCGCCTTCTGAATCAAGCAAGTCGTCAATTGGCTGAGAAAGGTAATTTTCGAGTTTGCATTTCAAAATTACGTTATGCTCCATTAGAAGTTAGACAATTAGCACAATCCTTTAACGAACTAGCAGATTCTCTAGAACGACAATTTAACCAATTGCGCCATGTAGAAGCAGAGTTACGCCGAGCAAACGATCGCTTCCAAATGGGAGCAACAGCAATAAATGCCACGATTTATGAGTGGGATTTGCAAACTCAAGCAGTCGAAAGAACTCCTGGGTTGCTGAAAATTTTGGGTTATCAACCAGAGGAAGCTCCAAATGATGCTGCATGGTGGCACGAGCGCATTCATCCTGATGATTTTCCGCCAGCCTACGCAGTTGTGTCCTCAGCATTGGCTGATAATAGCAAAGATTTTGAAATCGAGTATCGCCTGCGCGATCGCTCCGGTCAGTATATTCATGTTTGGGAACGCGGGCTGATCGTCAGGGACGAGCGAGGGCATCCGTTGCGAATTTTTGGTGGCAGTCTGGATCTGACCGAACGCCAACGGGTAGAAGAACAACTGCGGCAGAGCGAAGCACAGTTTCGTCAAATTGCGGAAAATTTACGCGAAGTCTTGTGGATGTCTACCCCTGGACTCACGCAGATTCTCTATGTCAATCCAGCTTACGAACAAATGTGGGGGCGGACTTGTGAAAGTTTGTACGCTCAGCCATCGTCTTTCCTGGCGGGAATTCATCCTGAAGATAGTGCCGCGTTAATTGCCGTTTTAGAGCAAAAGCCCCTGGGGACAAAGCTGTTAGAGGAGTTTAATCATGAATTTCGGATCGTCCGCCCCGATGGTTCGGTGCGTTGGGTACTCTCTCGCGCCTTTCCAATTCACGATCGCGCTGGAGAAGTTTATCGAATTGTGGGACTGGTAGAGGATATTACTCAACGCAAGCAAGCCGAAGTCAAAATCAAGCAGTGGAATGAAACTCTCGAAAAACGAGTGCGCGAGCGCACGGCTCAATTGGAGTTAGCAAACGGGGAACTAGATGCTTTTGCATATTCCGTGTCTCATGACTTACGCGCACCACTCCGCCACATTCACGGATTTGCCGATGCCTTGGCGCAGCGCTTGGAGTCTAATGAGGCGATCGCCGATCCCAAAATTGCTAGTTACATCCAGACTATTCAAGATAGCAGCATCAGGATGACACAGTTGATTGATGGTTTATTGGCTTTGTCTAGAGCCGGACGGCAACCTTTGGCGCAGGTTTCTGTAAGCGTGCGAGAATTGGTTGAGGCGGCAATCGGCTTAATTAAAAGTCAAACTTCAGCAAACCGTCAGATCGAATTTATCGTTGGGGATTTGCCTACAATCGACGGCGATCCAATCTTATTACGACAAGTGTTTGCCAACTTAATTGACAATGCGGTGAAATTTAGTAGCGATCGCCAACCAGCCAGAATAGAAATTGGCACGCTGCCAGGAGATAACACCACAATTTTTGTTAAAGACAATGGGGTAGGCTTCCAGATGGAATATGCCGAGCAAATGTTTGGAGCCTTTCAGCAGCTGCACTCCCACAAAGAATTTAAAGGTACGGGTATTGGATTAGCGATCGTCCAACGCATCGTTCACCGTCATGGTGGCAAAATTTGGGCTGAGAGCATACCCCAGCAAGGTGCTACTTTTTTGATGAAATTTAGACTTTCCTGAGGACAGTAGAACGGAGTAGAAGTTTCGCCAGCTAGGATGTTATTCGTCCAAGCAGAGTCGCTCAAGATCGGATCTTAGGTGATCTTGACTACCACAGCAGCAGACAATAACTGAAATGCATGTTACGCTCTGGAAATCAGCAGCCACGTAGTGAAATTACTAGATTTTAAAACCTGAATCGGTGTCATTCGCCGTCTTGGTTCGTACTGGATGCTATTGCCATGTAAACCCCTGTCCTCGCCCTCTGCTCAGCCAATTATGCAGACTCTAGAGCATTCTCAGGTTATGCAGCGGCAAGAATTGTCAATTGCCGCGCAACTTCACCTGTTAATCGTAGAAGACGTAAAGGCAGATGTCGATTTGATGATACTTGCCCTTGAATCCGCCCAGATCGCATTTACCTACGATATCGCCAAAAGTCAGAGTGAGTGCCAGCACCTGCTGCAAACTCAAACTTACGATGCAATCTTGGCAGATTATCGGTTACCTCAGTTTACGGCATATCAGGTGTTGCAACTTTTGCAGGCATCTGGGCATGAGATTCCACTGATTCTGGTGACTGGCAGTCTGGGAGAAGAGGCAGCAGTTGATTGCATCAAAGCAGGCATGACAGATTATGTCATGAAAGAGCGGTTGTTTCGCCTACCCGTAGTATTGAAGCGATCGCTGCAAGAATTTGAACTTCGTCGCCAACAGCAGCAAGCCGCAGCCCGCACTCAACTCCAAGCGCAGCAACAGGCAATTATCAATCACATCGTCCACGCCATGCGCGAAACTTTGGTACTGGATGAGGTGCTGCAAATTACAGCGGATATGCTACACCAAGCTTTGGGTTTGAGTCGTTGCCTCATTTCTCAGCCCAATTCTCAAGCCCAAATGGGAGTTGATCACATCAGCGCTGCGACCAGAGAACGGGAACATTTGCTAGGACATGAATGCTCTCTTTACCCCTTTTATAAAGATCGACTGCTGCGGGGAGAGATGGTTATCGTTCGCGATCTGGATGAGAACGTCCCTATGGCAGTTAGAGACGCTGCCGGAGAATGTAACATTCGCGCTTTGATTATCGCCCCTTTGTTGTATCGTCAGTCGTTTCTGGGTGGAATTATCCTGCACCAATGCGATCGAGAACGAGATTGGACGGAGCAAGAGATTTCTCTAGTCAGAGCAATTAGCGACCAGTGCGCGATCGCTATTCATCAAGTCCAATTATTTTCTCAAGTACAGCAGCAATTACACCGCCAGCAAACTCTCAATCAGATCAGTCAGGCACTCAATTCTATCCTCGATCCAGATTTTATTTTACAAGAAATTGTCAGACTGACTGGCGAATGTTTTGATGTCGATCGATTGTTAATCTTTTCTGTCGATACAGACTCAGTGCAAATTTTGAAAGAGTGGCGAGCGAACGATCGGATTTACTCAATGCTCAATCTCCAATTTCCCAAATCAGAATGGGTCGATCTGATAGATCCTGACTCTGATTTTTACTGTCGGCGCTATTTTCACGCTCCTGACTACTCTCAATTGCCTTCTACGAGAATTAGACAGATGCAAATAGAACAAGCAAGTACTCGTTCTGTTTTGAGCGTCCCAATTTTTATTCGCGATCGCCTTTTCGGTGGTCTATCTTTGCAGACTACTAACACTGATCGCACTTTTACTCACGAGGAAATTTACTTATTGCAACAAATTGCCGATCAAGCTGCGATCGCCCTCTATAACGCACAAAGTTACGAGCGTTTAGAAGAATTAGTCCAACAACGTACCCAAGAATTAGAAGCAGAAAAATTGGTTTCAGAAACAGCCAATCGAGCTAAGAGCGAATTTTTAAGTAATATCAGTCACGAACTGCGGACACCTCTAACGGGAATTTTAGGCTTTTCTGGCGTATTAATGGAACAAATTTTTGGTTCGTTAAATGCCAAACAAAAACAATATGTTGAATGCATTCATACCTCTGGCAAGCATTTATTAGACCTGATCAATGACTTACTCGACCTCACTAAAATTGAAGCAGGAAAAGAAGAATTAACCCCAGAAACCTTATCCATTGAAGATATAGCACAAGCTTGTCTATCTCTTTTTCAAGAACGTTGTCGGCAGCGGGGATTAGAATTTCATTTGGCGATCGCTCCTGAGGCAATAACCTGTACTGCCGATCGACGGCGTTTAAACCAAATTCTAGTCAATCTATTATCTAACGCACTCAAATTTACAGATACAGGTTCGATTACACTGCGCATCGAACAAACATCTCAACAAATTTTATTCTCAGTCATAGATACTGGAATTGGTATTGCTCTAGAAGATTGTGAAGAAATTTTTCAACCGTTTCACCAAGTCGATAGTGGTTTGAACCGGAAATATGAAGGTACGGGGCTAGGTTTAGCTTTGTCACGTCGCCTCGCTCAACTACACGGCGGCGATATTAGCGTTCGCTCAGAATTGGGGCATGGTAGCTGTTTTACTTTGTATTTGCCAGGGAGTAGGGAGCAGGGAGTAGGGAGCAGGGAGCAGGGGAAAGAGAGCTGAGGGAGCGATCGGGAGCTGGGGGAGCTGAGGGAGCAAAAACTGTCTTCACGCAGGTAGCGCCAGCGCCAACTGTCAACTGTCAACTGTCTTCACGCAGTGTAGCGAGCGCGTTTACCGTCAACCAATGACTAATGACCAATGACAAACAACCAACAACCAGACTTCTTACAATAGAAACAGAACGATCGCAGATTAAGACTGATGTTACAAAAACTAGAGCAGTTAAAGGCTTTGTTTGCTCAGATGGAACGGGCGTTGATTGCCTATTCTGGGGGTGTGGATAGCACTTTAGTCGCTAAGATTGCTACTGATGTTTTGGGCGATCGCGCGATCGCAGTTACGGCTGTTTCTCCTTCTTTGTTGCCAGAAGAATTGGAAGATGCCCAAGTTCAAGCAGCACAAATCGGAATTGTCCATAAAATTATTCAAACGCATGAAATGGACAATCCAAATTACACTTCCAATCCCGTGAATCGCTGCTATTTCTGTAAAAGCGAGTTACACGATACGCTCAAACCCTTGGCAAAGGAATGGGGATATCCTTATATCGTCGATGGGGTGAATGCTGACGATTTACGCGATTATCGCCCAGGTATTCAGGCGGCGAAAGAACGCGGCGTGCGATCGCCTCTGGCAGAAATAGGAGTGACAAAAGCCGAAGTACGGCAATTATCGCAACAATTGGGCTTGTCTTGGTGGGATAAACCAGCCCAACCCTGTCTCAGTTCCCGCTTTCCCTATGGCGAAGAAATTACTGTATCTAAGCTACAGCGGGTAGGAAGGGCAGAAATTTATTTACGCAAGTTGGGATGGCAAAATTTAAGGGTACGATCGGAGGGAGATACGGCAAGAATTGAGTTAATGCCAGATCTGATTAAAGATTTTGTCGCTCAAACAGATTTAGTGGCGCTAACTGCGGCATTGCAAAGTTATGGTTTTGTCTATGTCACGCTCGATCTAGAAGGTTATCGGAGTGGAAAGCTCAATCAAGTTTTGTCCGTGCCGATTGCTTCAAGATAAATATTTCTCAGCTTTGCCGCGTAGCGATCGATGGAATGATGCTCGATAATTCTAGATATTGAGTTCTGAGATTTCTCTAGGACGATCGCGCGATTGGCAAATATTTCATGTAC
>NZ_JBOFLP010000020.1:0-8026 GCF_051657925.1 Chroococcidiopsis sp. | reverse complement strand
CACACCCCACACCCCACACCCCACCCCCCATTCTTTACTAATAACTGACTCATGATTGAAGTCGAACATTTGAGTAAAACTTACGGTTCTACGTCTGGGATTCAGGACGTGACTTTCAGCGTGGAAGCGGGAGAAATTTTGGGTTTCCTTGGACCCAATGGCGCTGGAAAGACCACAACTATGCGGATCTTAGCGGGCTATCTACCTGCGAGTAGCGGTACGGCACGCATTGCAGGCTATGATGTCCACGAACAGTCCTTAGCTGTGCGTCAGCGGATTGGTTATTTACCAGAAACACCACCTCTATATCTCGATATGACGGTGGAAGGATTTCTCTATTTTGTAGCAAGACTGAAGGGAGTAGCCGCAGGCGATCGCAGTCGGCGGGTAACAGCAGCAATAGAACGGTGTAACCTACAAGAAAAACGGCGCGTTTTGATTCGCAAGCTTTCCAAAGGGTTTCGCCAACGGGTGGGGATCGCTCAAGCGATCGTTCACGATCCCCCAGTGATTATTCTTGACGAACCTACGGTAGGACTCGATCCCCGCCAAATTATTGATGTCCGTCATTTAATTAAAAGTCTTGCTGATAGCCATACAATCGTGCTGTCTACCCACATTTTGCCAGAAGTCAGTATGACCTGTAACCGTGTCGCCATTATCAATCGCGGACAAATCATTGCTACCGGAACTCCCGACAGTTTAGAGGCAAATCTGACTGGTGGTGCAGGATACGAAATTGAGACTGAAGGCGATAGCGCGGCGGCGCAACAATTGATAAAAATGCTGCCCAGCGTGCGATCGGTAGAATCAATATCTACCACAGAAGCCAATCGCTACGTGCTGCGAGTTGTTTCCCAACCTAATACGGAGCCAGGACCAGATATTGTTGCCGTTTTGGTCGGAATGGGATTGAAAATTTACGAAATGCGAAGAACGCGAGCATCTTTAGAAGATGTGTTCTTAGAACTAACTATGGAAGAAAGGCAAATGGAAAGTGAGTCGGGGTCGGTAGGGGCGGGTTTCTAAACCCGCCCGTACAGTGAAGTCGGGAGTATTGAGTAGAGTAAATTAATATGCGTTTGATTTTTGGTAATATCATTGCGATTTATAGAAGGGAGTTACAAAGCTATTTTGTCTCGCCTTTGGCTTATGCGATCGCGGGTATATTTTGGTTATTATCTGGGTTTTTCTTTGCCTTGATTCTGTTGGGTCCACAAGGAATTATTCAGCAAGTTGCTCAAAGAGATTTACTGCAAGGGCAGCAACCTGGAGTTCCTGCCTCACCGATTGATGTGGCTTACGAGTTTCAACAGGCTTTCTTGGGAATCATGGGTTCTTTGGCTTTATTTATCTTGCCTATATTGTCAATGGGTTTGTATGCCGAAGAACGCAAGCGCGGGACTTTGGAATTACTCGCTACTTCTCCTGTGACAAACTGGGCGGTTGCTGTAGGGAAATTATTAGGAGTTGTTACATTTTTTCTAACGCTGATATTGCCAATTTTTGCTTATGAAGCATTTGCTTTAAGTACTGCGAACCCTGCCGTATTTCCAGTTGTTCCCTTGATGGGACATTTGGGACTCATCCTATTAGCGGCAGGAATCTTATCTCTAGGAATGTTCATTTCTTCTCTCACCGATAGCACAATTTTGGCAGCAATTATTACGTTTGCTTTAATTTTGTTTCTTTGGGTTATCGATGCGATCGCCCAAAATCTTAGCGGTACGCCAGTAGGTGCAATTTTGAGTCATCTTTCCTTACTCAAGCATTACACTAACTGGATACAAGGGATTTTTGATTCTAGTAGTTTAGTTGTTTTTCTCAGTTACATTCTTTTAGGCATTTTTCTCACCGCACAGGCGATCGATGCTTTAAGATTTCAGCGTTCTTAGTGATGCGCTTGGCTTCTCATCGATTTGTTACCCTACAAAGTTCAAGGTGTAATATTGACAGTTGTCTGATACAACATATCTAATTTATGGAAGATGTAGACTTCTGTAATAATTACTGTCGCCTGCATTTTGCAGCACAAGATGGGGACGAAGACTCAGTAAAACAGCAAATCGAAGAGGGATGCCCAGTTAACGATTTTGATGAATTAGGTAAAACTCCGTTACATTATGCCTCGCAAAAAGGACATATTGCAGTTATAAAATTGTTGCTTGAAGCAGGTGCAGATGCAACCGCTCATGATGAGAGCAAAATTGGTGATACTCCTCTTGGCGAGGTTGTAGGAAATTGTAATTTTGAAGTTGCCAAGCTACTAATTGATGCAGGTGCTAATCCAACTATTCCTGGCTGGATGCAACTTACAGCCCTTCATCGTGCAAAGACACGAAAAAAACCAGAGGGGAAAGCAGTCTACCAGTTATTACTTGATGTAGCAAAGAAAAAATTTAACTATCGAGAGAAATGAATTTTAGTTCATACTGGAGAATAGATTTGGATGCAAAATATCAAGATTATTGTAGAAAAACACTCCGACGGTTACGTTGCTTATCCAATCGGAATTGAAGGAGCTGTTATTGGTGAAGGCAATAGTTACAACGAAGCTTTGTCAGATGTGAGATCGGCGATTCGTTTCCATATTGAAACTTTTGGCACAGAAGTCTTGAAATTAGAATCTCCTACTTTAGAAGTTTTAGCCCAATATGAATGAAACTAAACTAATATTTTTTAACAAAAACTATGTTGTTAACAACTGCCTCTAGTCCCCCTTTTTAAGGGGGGTTGGGGGAATCTCTTCTGCTGTAGTCAAATAGAAAACTATTATGAAAACCGTTGCTAAAAAAACGAAAAAAACTTATTGGCAATATCTATTTTTGCTCGGTCCCTTTCTGATTCTGATGGGCTTAACAGCGGGAACCGTAGCAGGTAGTTGGGGAATTGTCCCTTTAGGATTAATTGCTGCTGGCGCTGTTTTAAGCGTGCTGGGTTTGGCGTGGCAAGCTTATAAAACTAAGTGGTGGAAGCGACGTTCGACTCAGGCGGGAACAAATGCGATCGCAGCGACTTTAGCAGTTTTGGTCATTCTCGGACTAATTAATTTCTTAGCCACTCGCTACCAAACGCGGATCGATTTCACCGAAACGGGACTTTATACCTTAGCTCCCCAGTCGCGTCAAATTGTCCAAAATTTATCTCAACCCGTTAAGGTGTGGGTATTCGATCGCAATCAAAACCCTCAAGATCGAGCATTATTAGAAAATTATCGCCGTCAAGGGTCGCAGTTTAGTTTTGAGTATGTCGATCCCCAAACACGACCAGGGATAGCTCAAAAGTTTGGCGTGAGATCGTTTGGTGATGTTTATATAGAAGCAGGCAATCGGCGACAGTTCATACAATCGGTCGGACAAGGGCGATTGTCAGAAGTGCAACTGACAACTAAAATTCAGCAAGTAACGAGCGATCGCGCTGGAAAAGTCTATTTCCTTCAAGGTCACGGCGAAGTTGGGATCGGGGAACAGAGTAAGCTGTCCTCAGCCCTGAATACACTTAAAGATAGAAACTTTGCTGCCGAACCACTGAATTTAGCCCAGCAAGCGAAGATCCCTCAAGATGCGACTGTAGTTATCGTTGCTAGTCCCAAACGAGGATTATTTCCGCAAGAAGTCAAAGCCTTAAGCGCGTATTTAGAACGGGGTGGAAGTTTGATGCTACTCCTCGACCCAAATACAAACTCCAATTTAGATAGTCTGCTGCAAAATTGGGGACTTACCCTAGATAACCGAGTGATTATCGATCCAGCCGGACAAGCAATCGGTTTTGGACCTGCTTTTGCTGTGGTTGATAACTACGGACAACATCCAATTACACAAGATTTTGGGAGTAATCTATCGATTTTCGGTGGCGCGAGAGCAATTGACAGCAAACCAGTCACCGGAGTGGAAGCAACGCCAATTCTACAAACGAGTGCCGAAAGTTGGGCGGAAAGCGACATACAATCTCAACCATTGCGGTTCGATCCGGCAAGCGATCGCAAAGGTCCTTTAACTATAGGTTACGCCCTCAATCGCGTCGTCTCAGCCGAGCCAGTAGCTAATTCTGCTCCCAAGACAACTCAAGCCAGGATGGTAGTTATTGGTAACGCTCAATTTGCGATCGATGGATTATTCGAGCAGCAATTGAATGGAGACGTGTTCTTAAATTCCGTTAGCTGGTTGAGCAGTCAAGATAACAAACAAACTCTATCCGTGCGCCCCAAAGAACAAAAACAGCGCCGCCTGAATCTTACTCCCCTACAAATTAATCTTCTAGGTTGGATCTCTCTAGTCATTTTGCCAGTCATTGGTTTTGCCTGCGCTGTATTGCTGTGGTGGCTGCGGAGATGACAGTTATCAGTTATCAGTTATCAGTAAAGAATGGGGTGTAGGGTGTAGGGTGTGGGGTGTAGGGAAATTTTGAATTTTGAGTTGCTTCCTCTGCTCCTCTGCACCTGAAGCTCTCTTTTCCCTACTCCCTGCTCCCTGCTCGTGCGCTCCCTACACCCTTCCCTAGTCCCCTCGCTCCTCGCTCCTCACTCCTCACTCCTCACTCGCTCCTCATATGAAACGCACGACCTTAATTTTGCTCCTCCTTGCGCTGGGAATGGGGGGGTTTGTGTACTTTTATGAAATTCAAGGCACGCCTCAACGCCAGGAAGCACGAGAAAAGCAGCAACAAATATTTACGTTTAAAGAAGACCAAATTCAGTCTCTAAATGTTAAGACTCGCAACCAAACTTTACAGTTCGATCGCGCTAAGGATAGTAAGACAGGTTGGCAAATGCAGGTTCCCGATAAAGCTCCAGCCAGTGAGGGAGCGATCGCCTATTTGTTAGATTTGTTGGTCAGTAGTAAGAGCGATCGCGTTTTGACCGTACCCGCCGCACAGCTCTCTGACTATGGCTTGCAGCAACCTCAAGCGACGGTAGAAGTTAAGTTGCAGGATGGGAAAACTCATCGATTGGTCTTGGGTCAGCCAGATTTTAACCGTAGTTTTTTGTACGCTCAAGCCGATCCACCGACTCCACAACCCGCTCAAACTAGCGTACTATTGGTCTCTACTAATTTTGAAAATGCTGTCAACAGAACCCTCGCGGAGTGGAAACAGGCTTCAGCACCGCCAAAAAAATCACCAGAGCCGCAAACTAATTCTCAAAATAATCAAAAATAGCCTAGAAATTATATCGGATATTTTTTTTTTGTTTGCGTCAAAAAACCAATTGGCAGAATTTCATCAAAAATTGTGCAGAAAAAATCGAGCAATTGTCTAAAAAATCCTGAAATCCATATAACTTAAAGGTTTTAACGATCTATATTTGGCAAGCAGACCTTAGAATAGGTCAATGAAATATCCAACCAATGAGAGTTTCAGCGATTTTAGTGGGCAAACTAGCCACAGCCAAAAGTTGAAGCTCAGGTTGCGAGAGTTCAGAATCACTTGTTTTGAGGTAGTTTGTTAACTCACAGGAGAATGAAATGAACAAGGGTGAATTAGTCGATTCAATTGCTGAAAAGGCAAGCGTGACGAAAAAGCAAGCAGATGCCGTTCTGACTGCTGCTTTGGAAACCATTATCGATGCAGTCTCCACAGGAGATAAAGTGACACTAGTAGGCTTTGGCTCTTTTGAGTCGCGGGAGCGCAAAGCTCGCGAAGGTCGCAACCCGAAAACTGGCGATAAAATGGAAATTCCGGCAACTAAAGTTCCGGCTTTCTCAGCAGGGAAGCTATTTAAAGAAAAAGTCGCTCCTCCCGAAGACTGAGAATAAAGTTCTTGCAGGAAACCCGAACTGGATGCAACCTGTACATGGAGGAAATTTAGCTTGGGCAGCAGCGATCGCGGGTTGTGACTCCGATGCGATTCTCGATTTTTCGGCTAGTATCAACCCTTTGGGACCACCCCAAAGCGCGATCGCTGCAATTCAATCTGCCATAAGCCAACTCAGTTCCTATCCCGATCCCAATTACAGCGAACTGAGAACGGCTCTAGCGCAGGTGCATCAGTTACCACCAGAATGGATTCTGCCGGGGAATGGCTCGGCAGATTTACTTACGTGGGCGGGTTGGGATTTATCTGAATTAGCTGCAACTTACCTCGTGACTCCAGCTTTTGGCGACTACTGGCGGGCGCTGACAGCGTTTGGTGCAAAGGCGATCGAGTGTCCGTTGGATTTAGAGGGAACAGGGAGCAGGGAGCAGGGAGCAGAGCAGGGAGCAGGGAGTAGGGAGCAGGGAGCAGGGAGTAGGGAGCAGGGAGCAGGGAAAGACAAGGGAGACAAGGGGGAGAAGAGAGCTGAGAGAGCTGAGGGAGCTGAGGGAGCTGAGGGAGCTGAGGGAGAAAATTGTTCGAGTGTCCTCCCACACTTCCCACACTTCCCACACCACTCACCCCTCACTCCTCGCTCCTCGCTCCTCACTCCTTCAAATTCTGGTTTGCTGCTCAACAATCCGCACAATCCTACGGGATGGTTGTGGCAAAGAGAAGAAATTCTGCCCTATCTGGAGCAATTTGCTTTGGTAGTGGTGGATGAAGCTTTTATGGATTTTCTACCACCAGCAGCGGACCAAAGTCTGATCCCATTGGTGCAAAAATATCCTAATTTAGTCATTTTGCGATCGCTGACTAAATTTTACAGCCTGCCAGGGCTGCGATTGGGATACGCGATCGCCCATCCCGAACGCCTTAAATGTTGGCTGGCGCGACGCGATCCTTGGGCAGTTAATACTCTTGCCGTTGCTGCGGCGATCGCGGTACTTCAAGATACCCAGTTTCAGCAACAAACTTGGGCATGGCTACCACCTACACGAGCGCGATTAGAGCAGGAGTTATCTCAGATTCCAGGATTGCAACCTCTGTCTGGTGCTGCTAACTTTTTATTGGTAGAGTCTGAGCGACCGAGTTCAAAACTCCAACAACAGCTATTAAAACACGAGCGAATTTTAATCCGAGATTGTCTTAGTTTTCCCGAACTGGGCGATCGCTATTTTCGGGTTGCCGTGCGCTCTACAACTGAAAACGAGCGCCTCATCAAAGCACTATGGCAGATTACGACATAGTAATTATTGGCGGTAGCCCAGCCGGACGCTACGCCGCCGCGATCGCCGCACAACAGAATGCTACCGTAGCTTTAGTAGAAAGGGAGCAGGGAGTGCTTCGGTGCAGGGGAAGAGAGCTGGGGGAGCTAGGGGAGCAAAACAATTCACGCATTCAAAATTCTCTAGACCCCACACTTCCCACACTTCCCACACCCCACACCCTTTTTCACATCGGGCAATTAGCTCGACAATGGGAAAAGATGGGAAATTTTGGCTTGCGTTCGAGTCATGGAAACGCGATCGATGACTGTCAAGTTTCCATTCAGTGGGAACGGGTAATGCAGTGGGCGCAAAACGTCCAGTCAAATTTAGCAGAGGAGAATTCACCTACTGTTTTAGCTGCTTTAGGAGTTGATTTTATTCTAGGGCAGGGTAAGTTTGTCGCTCAGCCAAATCTGGGCTTTGTAGTTAATAATCGTTGCTTGGCAGCGCGGAAATATCTGATTGCCACTAACCCACGTCCGATAGTTCCCGCGATTGAAGGGCTAGCAGTTACAGGATACTTAACCGCTACCGAGGTTTTCTCGTCGTTGACTTCTCCGAACCCACCGAAACGTTGGGCAATACTCGGTGGCGATCCAAATGGGTGTCAGTTAGCACAAGCATTAGCACGATTGGGTTTAGATGTCACTTTAATTGTCCAGCGTCCTCACATCTTACCCAGAGAAGATCTAGAAATTGCTCAGTTATTGCAAGCTATTCTCGAAGCTGAGGGGGTGCGCGTTCTCACCAATACTACCGTGACTCAAGTCAAAGGCATTGAGGGCAAAAAATGGGTTCAAGCCGATCGCGAAGCTATGGAATTTGATGAAATTGCACTTTGTGCCGGACAACAGCCAGAACTCGAACAGCTCAATCTAGAAGCAGTGGGGGTGAAAACACAACGCGATCGCCTGCGTTTGAATCAAAAATTGCAAACGACAAATTCACACATTTATGCTTGTGG
>NZ_JBOFLP010000019.1:0-9085 GCF_051657925.1 Chroococcidiopsis sp. | reverse complement strand
GATCGCAATTCAGATCCAGAAGTTGATTGTTTAAACCGAGACGATGCAGATAAAAACACTGTTCTCGCCCACTTGGTTCGATTAGGGTTAGAAACATCATTTACAGGTAAAGATCGCCTGCGGACATACCTAGTTACAGGTAACTTTGACGGTGGCGGCTTCACCAATGCAGAGTCTCTTAATACTTACATGGCGCGGTTATCTTACCAAGCAGGTTTAAACAATAATGTTGTTTTAGATTTACTAGAATATCGATTTCCTGCCTTTAACGATCGCGTCGTTTTTAGCGTCATTCCCTTTGGTTTTAGCCTGAGTAACGTACTTTCTGCTAACTCAGCTTATTTTGACACTGGTAGGGGTTCAATTTCTCGCTTTGGTGAAGCCAGTCCCATTTTCAAGCTTGGTGGCGTATTAGATGCAGGAGCAGGTTTTGACTGGTTATTTGCCAAAAATGCACGGCTACAAGTAGCTTATGGTACTGGAGGAAGCGGGAATCCAGACAGTGGAGTTTTTGGAGCAGACCGCAGTGCATTGGGCGTGCAATTATTAGCAACGCCAACCAATAACCTAATTACTGGCTTAACTTATGTAAATGCCTACACCAGTGATGGAACATTAGGCACATTTACAGGTAGCGTCAATGCAGAGACTAATGGTTTATGGTCTGATTCATCTATTCCTCCGGCAGGTAGCAATATACTCGATCCCAATAGCCCTTCTGGCTTTGACCCATGTTGTGGTGTATTTCTTGGGGATGCGCCTGCCAAAACAAATGCGATTGGTGCAACTCTGCAATGGCGCGTGTCACAAAATTTGACCTTCGGTGCTTGGGGAGGATACATGTTTACCAATTTCTTAGAAGAACTCCCCGATGGCGCGGAATTCCGCAATTCCCTAACAGGCATTGGAGCCTCTGCTGGAAAGAAACCTTTTGCTAATGCAGCCACCTATCTCTTTTCTCTTGGTTTATCCGATCCATTTGGTAGAGAAGGAGATTTATTTGCTTTTCTCTTTGGTATGCCACCAAAACTGGTAGATGCAGGACCCGAAACGCCGGGTACACCAGTACCTTTTTTTGAAACTTCTCGTAGAGGCGAGCCGGAAGTTCCTGTGACTGATAATAACCGTAACTTAGATACAGTTGGAGTTGGCGATGAACCAACTGCTCAACGAGAAGGATTACCAAAAAGAGTAGGAGTGAAAGATGAAGCAACTTCACTACACTTTGAAGTGTTCTACCGTTTCCGAGTCAGTGACAATCTATTCATTACTCCAGGTGTGGTTCTCGTAACTAACCCAGGTCATATTGAAGATAACAACGATATTTGGCTAGCAACTATCCGCACAACTTTCCGCTTCTAAATCAAGGTTGCGGAATGCATAAACTGTAAGGGCGGGTTTTGCCAAAGTCTCGGTTTGACCGCAGTATTCTTCAATCAAACCCGCCCCTACAATAATCACGTATAAACTGTAAGGGCGGGTTTTGCCAAAGTCTCGGTTTGACCGCAGTATTCTTCAATCAAACCCGCCCCTACAATAATATGGAAATTAAAATAAATTTTATATCACGATCGCGTAATTGGAATATAATTCGGTTGAGCTTTGACTCGCTCTATCCAGGATTGAATCGCTGGAAAACGAGATAGATCGAAACCTCCTTCATCGGCGACGTGAGTATAGGCAAATAAGCCAATATCAGCAATAGAATAGCGATCGCCAACAAAAAATTTCCAATCGGTTAAATGTTGTTCCATTACTGCAAGCGCAGCATACCCAGCTTGACGTTTCTGTTCTATCGCTTCTCGATATTCATCTGCTTTCCCAAGTTCAGTAATCCAAAATCTAGGAGTAGCAATATTAGGTTCGTGGCTGTATTGCTCGAAAAATAACCATTGTAAAATTCGGGCGCGGAGCAATTTATCGGCAGGCAAAAATTTTGTACCTTCGCTAAAATAGAAGAGAATAGCATTCGATTCTGCTAAAAATTCTCCCGATTCCAACTGTAAAACTGGGATGCGTCCATTAGCATTTTTCGTGAGAAAATCTGGAGTGCGACTTTCACCTTTAAGAATATTAATTTCTACTCGCTCAAAGGGAATACCAAGCTGAGTTAATAAAAGCCGAACTTTATAACCATTTCCTGAAGGTAAAAAATCATACAACCTGAGCATGACTTTCGTTTGGTAGAAGACGTAACGATTATAAAGAAGTTAAAAGTCAAAATCAATCAACAGTTAACAGTTATCAGTTGTCAGGGAGCAGTTAATTCCGACTTACGATTTACGATTTACGACTTACCAACTACCTATTACCCATTACCAAAGTAGTTTTATGTGTGGTAGATTTACCCTCAGCCAACCCGCAGAAGCGATCGCTTCTACCTTTCAACTTTCCTTAATTCCCAAATTAACTCCACGATATAATATCGCACCGACTCAACCAGTTCCAACAATCTTATCAGAGGGCGATCGCCGTCAATTTCAAATGTTACGTTGGGGTTTAATTCCCTCTTGGGCAAAAGATGCATCAATGGGTGCAAAACTGATTAATGCCAGAGCAGAAACCGTTGCTGAAAAACCCGCTTTCCGTTCTGCATTTCGTCGCCGTCGTTGTCTAGTTGTTGCCGATGGCTTTTATGAATGGCGATCGCAAAAAGGCAAGAAACAACCCTTCTATTTTCGCTTACAAGATGGGCAACCCTTTGCTTTTGCAGGTTTATGGGAAACTTGGCAAGCATCAGACGGCGAGAAAATTGATTCTTGCACTCTTCTGACGACAACGGCTAATTCTCTTTTGCGATCGATTCACGACCGGATGCCTGTTATTCTCAAACCAGAAGACTATAATCAGTGGCTCGATCCTCAAATTCAAGAACCAGAACAGCTAGAACCATTGTTACAACCATACTCCTCAGAAGCAATGGTTGCGTATCCCGTCAGTACCAAAGTTAATAATCCAACCAACGAATCACCAGAGTGTAGCGAGCAGTTATCAGCGACCAGTGACCAGTGACCAGTGACCAGTGACCAGTGACTTCCGACTCCCCACTCCCTACTCCCCACTCACTCTCAAAGCAGACAATCCTGAAGACACGATGATACATGTATCACCTCATCCCCAGGATTGTAACTTGCATTCTGTCATCGATCGCTCGTCATTCATCTAGGTTCAACCAATGACCAATGACCAATGACCAATAACTAATTGCTAGTTGCTAGCTCGGTATTACCGCGATTACGACGGCGAGTTAAGCTATTGAATAACATAATACCGATCGCTTTGATCAAATTACCTTCTAATTCGTTAAACATCTTCATGTTCATGCCAAAAGCAGCATTAGCTTCTTCAACGATGCGATCTGCCGTAGCTTCCTCAATTGGTAATTCGTCTAGTCTTTGCCGATAGGTGTTTTTAAATTGCTTTTCATCAGAAATTTCAGCAAATTCATAGAAAGCAGTGCCTTGTCCATCCGCAAGATTCATCGCCCTTTGAGCAATCCCTTTGAGAATTTGTCCGCCAGAAAGATCGCCCAAATAGCGAGTATAAAGGTGCGATATCAATAGTTCTGGGGCAGTATTAGAGACTTCCCATATCCGCTGCACGTAGGCTTCCCCAGCCGGAGATAGACTAATTTGCTCGCGCCATTGGTTGCCGTAATAATACTTCAGGTCTTGCTCCAAGCTGCGCTGGCGATTCAATTCCTTAAAGTACATATTTGATAAGATTGCGTGCTGTTGATGCCGCTCCATTTCTTCTTCCATCGCCGAGTAAACGAAATAGAGATTAGCAACCAGCTTGCGGTAAGAAGTTGGCTCTACTACTCCTTTTAAAAAACACTTGACAAAACCAACATTTTCTGCCATCGTGTGGGCTTTTTTCGTCCCTTCACGGAGTTTTGTTGCTAAATTACTGCTCATGCTAAATTTCTCAACTTTTATAGTCAACTACTACCAACAAAGTTTGCGAGTGTATTTAGTATTCCACCTAAATCGTTACAGTAGAACGATTTGATGAGAAAATTTGTTAAAAATTCTAAAGAAAGGGGAGTCGGGAGTTGGGAGTCGGGAGTCGGGAAACGTTTTAGGGTGTAGTGTGTAGGGAGAATTAAGAATTATTTTTGACTTTTAACCCTTCACTTCATTTGAGGGCAAGCTTTTGACTTTTGACTTTCGCCGTCCCCCTACTCTGCGAGAAACATAAATGACTCACAGCGTTACTGCCGCATGGCTTTACGAACATTTAGCAGATCCGCAAGTGGCGATCGCGGATTGTCGTTTTTCCCTTGCCGATCCGCAACTCGGACGGCAACAGTACCAATCGAGTCACATTCCTGGTGCTTACTACCTAGATTTAAATCGGGATCTTTCCAGTCCAGTCGGTCAGCATGGAGGGAGGCATCCTTTACCAAACGTAACAGAGTTGACAGTCAAACTATCGGCGATGGGCATAACTTCCCAAACGACAGTCGTTGCTTACGATGATTCCCGATTGGCTTTTGCGGCGCGGCTGTGGTGGCTGCTACGCTATTTAGGACACGAACGAGTTACCGTGTTAGATGGAGGGTTTCAAGGGTGGCTAGCGGCTGGTTATCCGGCGACATCTGCTCTTCCTGTAACAAAAGCGGGTGAGTTTATCCCTAAAATTCAATTAGGGCAAGTTGTGGATAAAGAAGCGGTAAAAGCACGCAAGGACTTGCCAGGAGTAGCATTAGTTGATGCGCGAGAAGGCGATCGCTATCGCGGCGAACGAGAACCTATAGATCCAGTTGCGGGTCATATCCCAGGCGCAGTTAATTATCCCTGGCAAGAGGTGACAGACGATCGCGGCTACCTCAAACCTTTAACAGAACAACAGCAGCGCTGGAAAGACTTAGAATCATCAGAAATTATTGTCTACTGTGGTTCTGGCGTGACTGCTTGCGTCGATTTACTCTCGCTAGAATTGGCAGGATTTTCTACAGGTAAACTTTATGCAGGCAGTTGGAGCGATTGGATTAGTTACTCTGAGGGAGTAGGGAGTAGGGAGTAGGGAGTAGGGAAGAGAAAGATGAGGAGGACAAGGGAGAAAAATCATCAACTACCAATTACTCATTACCAATTCCCAATATCAAACGTATAATTCACGCTAAAAAATGAATTATTAAAACCAATATTTGGATCGGATGAATTACCAAAACTAACACCACCTTGAAGGCTAATTTGGCTTCCACGCGATACGGCATAAATCAGGCTACCGAGAATTAGGTGGTAAGTATCGTCGCGATCGCGTTGCGTGAAATTTGATAAAGCGAGTAGATATTCTAAACTGAACTGGAGGCGAGGGCTGATATAGTAAGCTAGCTCGGTAGATAAAGAATTGATTGCGCGACTGCGGGTATCTGGTTCGGCAAATCCTAGACGAAATTCATAGACTGAATTTAACCACAATTTATTCGTTATTTTATCTTGGCGCTGGAGGGCTAGACGTAGAGCGTGTTCGTTCAAAAAGCGATCGCCTGTCTTGGCATCAAATAAATATTGATTGTTCCAGCCAATTTCACCAAACATCTGTGGTGTAAGTTTTTGGCGTAAAGCTGCCCTTAATCTTAATTTGTTGTAATCAGCTCGGTCGTGTTCCCTATACCGAACTAAACCACCATCAATCGCCGTAAATAAACTTGTTTTCGCTCCTAATTTGGGCGCGATCGCAAAAGTTAAATTAGTGGAAAATAATCCATCATCAATTGCATCAACCGCTGAAAAAATATTAGTTCCTTGGAAATAGCCAACCTGCCCTAGTAAATGTGCGATGGGTTCATAAGGAGGAGACTGTAATTTTTGCTCTTGTAAACGCAAAACGCCTAGTTCTGGATCGCCTATTTGCTCGTTTTTGACTAAAGCGCGATCGCTTGATATCGTCGCTGGCGATAATGCTTTTTTACTCTCTAGAGGGGCAGCAATTATTGAATTTGAAGAAAAAAAAAGCAAATAGCGCTACTTGCCATGCTGAAGATGAAGCTAGCTATTACTGGGCGATTAAAATCGCAGCTACGGGGGTAGACTCCGCTGACACTAGTTTTTGAGTTCCCGTAGGCGAACTTCGTTTGTGACAGTGTGAATTCACTCCGCCTGGGCTGTTTAATTGTAAATTTAAGTTTAAACACGGTAGAGACAAAAATTAATAATGCAAATAATTGCGATCGCAAAAATTCATCTAGCTCTCAGTTAATCCTTAAGTACCTAGATCGCAAATCAAGATTAGTTGAAAAAAACGTCAATCTATAACCGCAAAATTACGGGATTCATGAAATTGATTTAAACTTTCAACTCAGAAGAAATACTCAAGGTTAATTCATTCGCTAAACTTTAGTAGCGATCGCTCGGTGTAAAACTAACAGTTACCCGTATAAATTCTGTTTTTATTTGCCTGCAATTTGGGCATTCTAAATAATTGAAGTACTTCAATCCTTGACCGTTAACCATTAGCTATTGACTACCAATTCTTAACTATATGTCTCACCGATTCATGATTTTCATCTCAATTTTGCTATGGGGTGCAACTACACTACCAAAAGCAGCCCAAGCGGATACGGTTTTAACCCGCGCTGAAATTAAAAGCCTACGCAATCTCGTACAATTAATGCCTCAAAGCCAAGCTGCTCGTCCAGCAAAGGTGGCTGATGGGATAGTTCCAGGGGATGCATTATCTACGGGTCGAGAGGCACTGGCAGAGCTACGTTTTAATGATGGCTCTTTAGCAAGAATTGGCGAGCAAGCGCTATTTCGATTTTCTGCTCAAGACCGAAATTTAAAACTATCAAATGGTACTGCATTATTGCTGATTCCACCTGGTCGAGGTACGACAGAAGTATGGACACCAAACGCAACAGCAGCAATTCGCGGTTCTGCATTGTTTATTCGCCATATTTCCGCTCGCAAGACTACCATAGTCGGCGCATTAACAAATAGCCAGATTGAAGTAGTTAATCAAAAAAGCTCTCAGCGACAGGTATTGAAAGCAGGTCAATTAGCAGTCGTTGTTAAAGGTAAAATCACAGCACTTTACAACTTCGATCTAAAGACGTTTTATGAATCTAGCGATTTAGTAAGTGGATTGAATCTCAATAAAAAAAGTGTTACTGCCACTGATATAGAACTTGCTCAAGTACAAGCTGAAACGAGTGCTGCCATTGCCGCGCAGTCACCGCTTACAGGTGAAGAAATTATTATTAATCCTAGTTTTGTCCGTAGTTCAGACTCGCCGTCACCACATTTACAACAAGATAGTAATAATTTACTTAATCATACTTCTGTCTCAACTACAGAATTTATTGACAACGGCGCAGTTATTCTCGATCGCTTTGAAATTTCACCTGACAATTCTGAATCTTCTTCAGATAATGATTCAATTCCGATAGGCGATCGCGATGGTTCTACCAAAGATGAAGATCGTCATCCCGATAAAGATAATAATGGTATCGGTGACGGTAACGGTGGTGGCAGAGATCGTCATCCCGATAAAGATAATAATGGCATCGGTGACGGTAACGGTGGTGGCAGAGATCGTCATCCCGATAAAGATAATAATGGTATCGGTGACGGTAACGGCGGTGGCAGAAATAATAATCCTGATAAGAACGACAAATCGCGAAAATAAATCTCAAACATAAATCTCTAACATCAAAGAGATAATCGACGAAAGACAAAAGATTGGAAGAGAAAAACTTAGACTTTATCTTCTGAATCAACTTCTCCTACAACCCCTACTGGAGTAGATGATGCCGATCGCCAAAATACTGTACTTGCTTCTAAATCTTCTGAAGAAACTTCTGCGGGTAGGGCAACAGCTAGTAAGTCATCGCGATCGCCAAAGTTATTATTAGTATTATCAGTACCAGTTAAATTTTGTAGAGCAACTAGAGCTTCTGAGGCTGAGTGATAGCGCTGCGTATAATCATACCGCACCATTTTACCAATAAAAGCTGCTAACTCCTGGCTCACCTCAGCTTTGTCTAACCACAGTACCGCACCCGTTTGCGGGTCGAGTTGAAGTTCGTGAGGTGCAAATCCCGTTAAGGCTTTAATTAATAACATGCCGACTGCATAAATATCGCTGCTGTAGAAAGCACGACCTGCGGTTTGTTCGGCAGGAGCATAACCTAGAGTACCAATACTCACCGTCAAGTTAGTTTGCCCAGTTGTTAGCATTTGATTGCTAACTTGCTTGACAGCACCAAAATCAATGATGACGAGTTTGCCATCGGAGTGCCGTCGCATGATGTTGCTGGGCTTGATATCGCGGTGAATTGTCTTGCACCTGTGGACAAATGCCAGGATTGGTAGTAAATCTTGCAGAATCGCGATCGCGGCGATTTCGCTCACAGGCTTGCCAGGTTTGAGTTCCCAACTGAGGGGATGTCCGTTAATCAAATCTTGGACTAAAAAGAATTCTTCACCTTCTTCAAAATAGGCAAGTAACTGGGGAATTCGGTCGTGTTTACCTAAAATTTCTAAGGTTTCTGCTTCAAGTTGAAACAACCTGCTAGCCATTTGTAAATGCTGAGGATGATTGCTAGAAGGTTTCATTCGCTTCACGACACAGAGAGGTTTGCCAGGACGTTGTAAATCTTCTGCAATATAAGTTTCACTAAATCCACCCGAAGCTAAAACTTTGGTAATTTGGTAGCGTCCGCTGAGAACTTTTCCCGCCGTGACTAATTCGTGTGGCAGTAATTTTTGGATCTCGTCTTGTTGGTTGTTTGCTTCTGGAGACTCTAAAACAGTTGTATGTTCTGTGGTAATGGGTTTGAGTGGGATTGTCCTGCGGCGATCGCTCATCGTTCCGATCGTCAAGTAAGAACCACCACACAACACAATTGTTAACATCGGCACGGCAGTGGGTAAGATCGAGTACTGATATGTGAAGACGGCGTAACTAATACCACCCCACGCGATCGCAATTCCGATTGTCCATCCTAGTTGAGATCTGAAGCACTGAGTTTTTGCTAGCACAATTGTCGTTCCAGCGCCTAATAGCAACACCAACAACCCCTGAAAAAAAGGATTGGGAATTGCTAAGGCGACGGCTCTTTGCTGTAACCGCGTGG
>NZ_JBOFLP010000018.1:0-11914 GCF_051657925.1 Chroococcidiopsis sp. | reverse complement strand
GTAACTAGCCCTTCTTTGACAAAGGAATCTCTCACTACAGCATTTTCTCCACCATTAAAAGAAGTTTCATAAAAAACTTCTTTAATCCCAGCTGAAATAATTAACTTTAAACAAGATAGACAAGGTTCTAGGGTGACATAAATACTCGCCCCATCAGTAGATGTACCGTGTTTGGCAGCTTGGGCGATCGCGTTTGCCTCTGCGTGTACAGCCCGCGATGGTAGGCTCTTACTAGCGTCACAACTGCTCAACCCTGGATAGCAGTATCCTTGAGCAGTACAATGAGCCGAACCAGACGGCGAACCGTTATAACCTGTTGCTACAACCTGCTTGTTTTTAACAATTACTGCACCAACTGGAAAAGCAAGGCAAGTTGAACGAGTAGCTGCTAGTTTAGCCAACATTAAAAAGTACTCATTCCATGTTGGTCTTTGATCATCGCTAGCTGTCATTTTCCGTCCTGGTTATATAACTTTCCTGTTTTCAAACACTCAGATGCCTTTTGCAACTCCATTCCTAAATAACCAGAGTGATCTGGTCGGATGGAAGGAGAAGCAGCACAAATTTCTCTTAATAGCTTTAAGGGATTTTTCCCAGAATAGCAAGCAACAACCTCACCACTACCAGGTGTTGTTTGGGTAACAACTATCTCACCATCTGCAACTTCAATTAGAAAGTTTCCACATGGATCGTAATAATCTAACTGCTTAGAAATTACTGCATACTGCTGCTTAATCAGTTGGTCTACATTTTCCCAAGTATCGTCATATATGTGGGCTGATTGGCTAATTGTAATCAGCGGTCCCATGCGTAAATCGTAACTAGAACGAGCGGCAATTTCATTTCGAATATGCTGTTGTAACGCTCTCAATCCCATAGCGTTTGCAGCCCATGCAGAAAACATATCGTTACTGCGTAACGTCGCTGTTAATGATATTTCTTGCTCGACAACTCTCACCCAAATATGATTTAAACACGGGCTACCACCTTTTTCATGGTCTTTCACATCCCACAGTGTCATGACGGCACTAGCAGCATCGATCTCTCCGATCAGCTTTTGAATCACCTGCTCGACTTGATCCCGACCAAAATGCGATCGCAATCTTTGACCGTAAGTATATTTCACCCCTTCTCTATGGGGCTGGTCGTCTAAAATCTGCGAGAGATATTCTTGAATGAAAGCGCGATCGCATGGTAGATAGTTTGGTTCGGGAAAATAGAAACTCTCTGGTTCGTCAGTGACAATTGCCATCAAATCGATTAATTCCTGCCATTGTCCATCGTAGCCAGTAGGTCGAATTGTTCCTGTCGTTTTGATTCGGTGAATAATTTTCACCCAAGTTTCAGCAATTGTTTTTCCTTCAATTCGATGTCCATAAAGAGTCCCAGGTAAAACTGTAGGAACTACACTCCCTATAGGAAATTCTAAAGGCACACCCCAAGGCTGTATTTCTTGTTGTTGAGTAACAGCAACAAAATTGCGCGTCTGCTCAACTGCTTCAGTAATAGAAAACACTTCCTTAACTACAAGATTTTGCCGCAACTGTTCCAATGCAAGAGCATCGACTTCCATATCGATATACCCAGAAATGGAGGAACGAATCACCCAGCAGTGCTTCCCTGTATCGCTCGAACCTGCTGCAAAGCCATGCTCGAAAAAATCTAACAAGCACTTCGTACCCCCTGAGTTTCTATCTTCTTTAGTAGCGTTGAGAACGACTAAGAAACGAACGTGAGGATTGGCAAGTAAATTGCGGATTAGCAAGTTAATTCCCCGCGTTGGTGAGTATAACTGTCCAATGACTGCATATTCGCTCTCTTGCAAATGCTTGGCGATCGCCTGTTTGACAGTCCAACCAGTCACTACTGCAACTTGTCCAGTGCCATATAATAACTGGTTTGGTTTATGCGAAGGTCGGTAATGGTACTGTTTTGGGGAATTGGTGACTGTCACGGGCTTAATTAGGGAGTAGGGAGTAGGGGAGAGCTGGGGGAGCTGGGGAAGCTGGGAAAGTTGGGGGAGCAATTCTAGTGACTAGTCACCAGCCACTAGTCACTAGCCACCAGTCACTTACCCGACTCCGCGCTCGTGCGTTCGTGCGCTCTCTGTTCGGCGACTCTTGTAGAATACCTAAACCTGAAACAAAATGGCTAGTGACTCGCATCTTTTGCGGCAGAGAATAATTAATATTTAATTTTTGTGATTAGATTTGCCAAATTTTAATCTTATTACTGCTACTGGCGAGAAGATGCCCGTCGGGGCTAATGGTGACGTTACTCTGAGGATGAACGTGGCTGCCAATGGCAAGATACTCTCCGTCAGGGCTAACTGCTACTGAAGCAACTTCCCCCGTATGTTTGTCTAAGGTACGAATTAGCCTGTTGAATCAGAATTTTCAGCCCTGGCTGCATAAAAATGTAGGGTAAAGCATCAAACTTGAGCCAATGAAATTCGCAGCTACACAAACTAAGTTCGCCTGCGCGGACTGGAAAATGTTTTTGCGCAGGTAGGTTTTGCCTGTGTAGTCGAGCTAGTGCAAGTCCTGATGTAACAAAAAACCTCGGCTCAAAAGCCGAGGTGCAAGAGGAGGAATTAAATGCCGATGGGAGCTACTGTTATCGAACTTAAATATTGAAATTAAAAAACTTAGCTAGCAACTAGAGCAACTAGTACCATAGCCATGATAAATAAACCAGCGATCGCGCCTTGAAAAGCATAGCGACTCTGTTGTTCTGGGGATGGGTACTCGGAATAGTACATTTGTGGCTCGGTAGCGTAGTTATTCAGAATGCCTTCTTCGTTGGTAGTCGTGTACATAGTGTTTATTTCCTGTTTATTAACTCTTGTAAACTAATGTAACAAAAATGTTACGAAAAAGCAAGATAACTTGACAAATAAAAAATAAATAGTAAAGAGAAGTATTGCTTATCTATCAGCGATCGGTGAGCGATCGGCAATACAACAGACAGAAAAATTGTTGTAATGTATTGACTAACTCAGTTTCGGCAGACAAGAGCTGCTAATGTATGGTATATATCTACTGTAATCCCACCGATAAACTGGAAATTAGAGGGATAAGTTATTGTCGAATGCTGATAACTGATTCCTTAGCCTCCAGCCCCTAGCCCCTACCTCAATCAAAATGGGTATTGTTGTAGAAAACGTCACGAAACAGTTTGGCAGTTTTACCGCTGTCGAAAACGTCAGTTTAGAGATTGAAAGTGGTTCATTAGTCGCTTTGTTAGGTCCGTCAGGATCGGGTAAGTCTACGCTTTTACGTCTGATTGCGGGGTTGGAGATGCCGGATAGCGGTAAAATCTTGCTGACAGGTAAAGATGCGACCAATCAAAGCGTACAGGATCGGAATATTGGGTTTGTATTTCAGCACTACGCTTTGTTCAAACATATGACGGTACGCCAAAACGTTGCCTTTGGGATGGAAATTCGCAAAGCCACCAAAGGGAAAGTTAAAGGGCGGGTAGAAGAATTATTAGAGTTAGTGCAATTAAAAGGATTGGGCGATCGCTATCCTTCGCAGCTTTCAGGCGGACAGAGACAAAGAGTCGCCTTGGCGCGGGCGCTAGCGGTAGAACCAAGAGTTTTGTTACTAGACGAACCCTTCGGGGCGCTAGATGCCAAAGTGCGGAAAGATTTACGCGCCTGGTTGCGCCGCCTCCACGATGAAGTCCACGTTACGACAGTATTTGTCACCCACGACCAAGAAGAGGCGATGGAAGTTGCCGACGAAATTGTCGTGATGAATAAAGGTAAAGTCGAACAGGTAGGAACGCCAGCCCAAATTTACGACCATCCCGCCACTGCATTCGTAATGAGTTTCATTGGTCCAGTGAACGTGTTACCGAGTACGGCGAAAATATTTCAGGGTAACGGGTTTGATTCTGCCCACCCGGAAATCTTTCTGCGTCCTCAGGATGTGGCGATCGAGACAGAACCCAACGGTACGAGTGTCCCCGCGAGAGTCAGTCGGATTATTCATCTGGGCTGGGAAATTCAGGCAGAGTTAACTTTAGATGACGGACAAGTGGTTATGGCGCATCTCACCCGCGATCGTTTCGACCAACTGCAACTCGAACCGCAGCAAAAGGTTTATGTCAAACCCAGAGAAGCGAAATCTTTTCCGCTATACTATTCGATTTAATGCCGTTGGTAGTTGGTAGTTGGTAGTTGGTAGTTGCTTCTCCTCTGCTCCCTGCTCCCTGCTTCCTGGTAATTGGCTAAATCGAAAAGAAAAAATATGAATTGGTTTGGTTTATCGCGCCGGCAATTTTGGTCGTGGGGAAAGTTTCTGAGTCTGCTGAGTCTATGCTGCTTGCTGATCGTCAGTTGTAATAATTCCCGTCCGCCAGTACAAACAACAACACCTGCTACTGATGGTGGTGGGGGTAACAGTCGCATTACCTTGGGGACAACGTTAAGACCGAGAACGATCGATCCCGCAGATAATTACGAATTAGCAGGCACTAACATTACTACTAGTCTGTGCGATCGCCTCTACACATACAAGTTAGGTACGGGAGAATTAGAACCCCAACTAGCTACAGCTTTACCTAAAGTCAGTCAAGATGGGTTAACTTATACGATTCCCATCCGTCAAGGAGTTGTTTTTCATGACGGAACTCCATTCAACGCCGAGGCGATGGCGTTTTCGCTAAATCGGTTTATCAAAAATGGCGGGAAACCAAGTGCGCTGCTGTCGGATGTAGTGAGTTCTGTAGCAGCGACGGGAAATGACCAGATAACAATTAAATTAAAAAACTCTTTTGCGGCATTCCCTTCAGTCTTAGCTTTTCCTGGGATGTGCGCCGTCTCTCCCAAAGCCTATCAAATTGGTAGCGGCAAATTTTTACCGACAAAATTCGTCGGTACGGGACCGTATCAGTTAAGGCAGTTTACACCCAATTTGATACGGATAGATGCATTTGATAAATATTGGGGCGCAAAACCGACAAATCAAGGTATCGACTTTCAAATTCTCTCGAATGCGGCAAATTTATACAATTCTTTTCGCACGGGTGCAGTAGATATTGCCTATCAAACCTTCGATCCGCAGCAGGTAGAGAGTTTAAAACAGCAAGCAGCATCCAAAGGATGGCAGGCAATTGAAGAAAAAAGCAATACCGTCACCCACCTAATTTTGAATGTCAAGCAAAAGCCCTTAGACCAATTAGAGGTTAGGCAGGCGATCGCCTCCACGATCGACCGTCCCCTACTGATACAACGAGTTTATCAAAATCAGGCGCAACCACTCTACAGTATGCTGCCCGATACCTTCGACAGTTATAAACCCGTGTTTCAATCGGCTTATGGTGACGGCAATGTGGAGAAGGCAAAAGCACTATTAGCCAAAGCAGGATACACCAAAGAGAAACCGTTGAAATTACAAGTCGTTTATCCTGGCTATTCCCTAATTCGAGAACAAATTGCTGGGACGTTAAAGGGATATGCAGCGCAGAAACTTGAAGGAATAATTCAAATTCAGCCCCAGCCAGAAGAATCAGCTACTTTTTTCGCCAACCAAGCCAAAGGAGCATACCAAGCAATTTTACAAGATTGGTATCCCGATTTTGGCGATCCCGATAACTACATTCAACCATTTTTAAGTTGTCCTAAAGGCGATGCTAGCGGTTGCGAGAATGGTGCTAGTCAAAGCCAAGGTTCGTTCTACTACAGCGATCGCATGAACAAGTTAATTGCCCAACAGCGCCAAGCACAAGATCCGCAAGCCCGGGCAAAAATCTTTGGCGAAATTCAAGATGCGATCGCCCAAGACGTGCCAATTATTCCTCTAGTTCAAAATAAAGACTACGTTTTTGCTCAAAAAGGACTTCAAGGCGTACAAATCGACCCGATTTTGAAACTTCCCTTGTGGCAGATGAAGAAAGGCTGAGACGATCCCCCCAACCCCCCCCTTAAAAAGGGGGGCTTTTTGATAGGCTGGCGATCGCGCCAAAGACGAGACAACCAAAGGCGATACGTAGGAGAAACGGTAGCTTATAAATACTCGCAACTACAACAACTAGACTTGCGGCGATCGCCCCCCAAATTTCTACAGGTGACTGTCCTAAATCAGCCACGCTACTAGTAGCCATCACCAAAATTACCGCAAAACCAACTTTATCCAACCAACCCGCTTGCAGCCGATCTGTCCGCACCCAAATGCCCACACTTCGCATCAAGAAAGTACCCAAACCAGCTAATAATATAATCCACCAAATATTCATCAGTTGTCAGTTATCAGTTATCAGTGTTCAAAAACGAATCACTACTCACTTATCTGCGTTTAAATCTTTTCTCATAACACCACAGCCACGCAAGTAACCCCCAAAATCGACAATAAAAAACCCCACGTCCCCCAACCCTGAGTTACCAGTACCAAACCAATACCGATCGCCACTACCAACCACTCTCGACTGAGGCGATCGCCAATACTCTCAACCAGAAGACAGATAAATAAACTTGGCAAAGCGAAACTCAACCACTGTACGGGTAACTTTGCCCCGATTTGACATCCCAACCAAGTCCCAGAGATCCAACTCAACCAACATAGAATATGAATGCCGAAATAGTAGAAATGCGATCGCGGTTTGCTAGTAATATCTAGAGCAAAAGCTTCGTCTGTAAGCCCGTGAGCCAGGAATAATCGCTGTTTCAGCCCAAAAGAGTTGAAAATGCGATCGCTAGCCAGACTCATCGGAATATGGCGCAAATTAATTAGCAGCATTGTCAGCACGATACTCATCCAGAAGAGATCTTGCTTGACTCCTTCCAATGCGGCAAATTGGGCAGCACCAGCATAAACCCAAATAGACATCGTAACCGCAGCTGGTACAGATAAGCCTACCCCAGTTGCTAGCGCCCCAAAACTCATTGCTACAGGGAAATAACCAACTCCCACCCCCAAGGCGCGATGGATGCCTTTCAAAAACTCCTGCATTGACCGTTCTCGAATTCGCTACAGCCCTAGTTTAGGTAGTGGAGACAAATTCAGTCTTGAACGATCTTGCTGTATACTTATTGGTCACGGCTAAGTTGAGCAGTGATGAGAGAACTATAAACGGAGCGTGATGACATTGCAGATCTGCTCCAACGCATTTATGGTTTCAAGACTTCTTTTATACCTTCAATGAAGAATTTAGCAACTGGGCGATCGATCGTCTTTTCCAAAGCTGCAAACCCACCTGCTTTGACTCCCCTAAGAAGTCGAGATTTTAGCTCTCGGCTTTTCTCGACTCGATCCACTGCTTTTGCTCCAAGAACTCTAAGGCTATCGCTGGGATAATCTGCTGAAAGTCTATCCAGTAGAGCTTTAATATCTTTAGCAGCTTGAGCTAAATCTTGAGAGTTATTAATTTGGGTATCAATTTTGTCACCCATAATCTTATCGCTGGAACCATACTTGATGCTTCTTTTATCAACGCCAGTTACAAAGGAAGAATCTGATTGATTAATAATATCTCCTTTAGCAAAACGGACTGTTAAAATCTCATCAGCACGTAGAACCTTTACAGTAGAAATTGGGACAGAGATTACTGCCAGAGACTCGCCAACTGCATTAAAGACTTCCAGCACGCATCCCGCTTCACCCCCACTAGGATGAGAGACAAAATCAACCAGCGTTGCAATGTCTCCTGCTCTGAGATTAGATTCTGGTAAGTCGCGAGTTAAAGCAACCTCTTGGTATAACTCCAGCGCCATATTTAAGACTCCTTAAGAGGTATTATCTAGAACTACTATATTTCCCTGGCGTGACTCCGATAAAACACTTAAATTGCCTGGTTAAATGACTTTGATCTGCAAAACCCGTTTGCTGTGCCACCTGCGCGATTCTCCTTCCTAGCAACCGATAGTATACGATCTTGCTAACTATAAAAACACCACATGATGAATGCGATCGTCGAAGCCGTGCATAAGAGCGCATCTCACACTCTGAAAAAGTACGAGCAAACCAGCATTCGGCTACTGGCGGGATTAGGAGTAGAGGGAGACGCACACATGGGCGTAACAGTCAAGCATAGATCGCGGGTTGAGATCGATCCAAATCAGCCAAATTTGCGCCAAGTCCATCTCATACATGCTGAGTTGCACGACGAGCTTCGCGCCAAGGGATTTAACATTCTTGCAGGCGAGATAGGAGAAAACATGACAACGCGAGGTATCGATTTACTCTCTCTACCTGTAGGCACGCGGTTACATTTAGGTAAAGATGCTGTTATCGAGATTACTGGATTGCGAAATCCTTGCGCCCAACTTAACGGCATACAGTCAGGTTTGATGGCAGCAGTGTTAGATAAGGACGCTCAGGGTAAATTAGTCCGCAAAGCGGGTGTGATGGCTATAGTGATAGTTGGTGGTGAGGTCAAGCCAAGCGATCCAATTCATGTAGAATTACCACCAAAGCCACACCAGATGCTCGATCGCATTTAAGCACAAAAGCGATCGATATTGTGAATTTCGCGAATATCGACTACGAATTAATTTCGATCGCGCTCGGATGTAGGTGAAGATGGTGCAGAACGACCCAAAATTAGCGGAATACTCATAGTTCCCAGAGCCATCATGATGACTGCCAAAAGCCAGATCGCTAAACGGTTGGGGCGATAGTTACCGCTTTCAATTTGCCCAAAAACTCGGTTATATCGCCAAGCTGCTAAGGCAATCGTGAAGATGCCAACTATAACTAGGCTAACCCCCAAATTCTCCGAACTAACTAAATTGCGATCGGCAACCGTAGGTTGTTGAGTCACGGCTGTTTGAAGTTGGCGCAGAAATAGACCAAATCGAGCGATCGCAAACCCAAAACCAATTAAAGCGATCGCAGTCCGCAACCAAGCTAAGAAAGTCCGCTCGTTGGCTTGATGTTCCCGTTGGCGATCGATTTCCGATTTTCTGTTCGTGCTATTTTTCATTCGACCAAATCGGCAACTGATTTACCTTTTGTAGCGTTAAATCTACATATCTCATGCCTTTCTCACCAACTATCTCCATACCAAAATAGCCTTTTGCGCCATCATGTTCGTGCGGTCCGCTTGAATGTACCGTATAACGACCCTGCCTGACAGCCTGATTGAACGGCGAACCTACCGTCCAAATCCAGCGAGAGGGAAAAATAATTCTGCCAATATCCTCTACCCAGTCTCGTTGACCTTGTAAATGATAAATCTGCTCAGCCGTGTTAAAACCATCTGTGCCACCAAACACACCTCCAATCGAGACAACTGCAATTTGAGTGTTTGGCAGCCATCGATCGAGATATGGAGTTGCAGCAAGGGCAACTTGAGCGCCACCACTCGTCCCCATCAATAGAATCTTAATTGGTTGCTGAGATGTTTGGGATAAGGGGTGAGCTGCTTGCATCCGGTCAACGATCGCGTTAGCAATCCCCAAGTTATAGACTTTTCCATAGCGATCGTCGGCAGAAATCGCAAAACGCCAGAGGTTGCGAATTTTTATTAACACATCCGCCACACCATACCAACCTTTAGCCTCATCTGCAAAACGCCACAAGGGAGATAAAAAGCGCTCTCCCCCCAAACTTTCATTTGCGGCTGAATAGGGAAAGACATCGCGTACGGTAACGCAGTTAGGATGCGCTTGTTCGAGACGGTTGAGAAAGACTTCTTCCCCAGGTAATAGCTGGTTGGCTGAAAAATCTCCTACGCCTGTTAAAAAGACAATGTAACAATTTATATTTGCCGACTGCCCTTGAGAATTTGAGCTGCCACTCAATTGCAATTGCTTATCTGGCTTTGGTTTTAGCCCCAAACTTTCCACTTCTTGAGATAGCCACCAAACCAAAGTTCCCACGGGTGAGAACATGCCCCAAATCAAAAGTATAATTCCCGCTAGAACTAGCAGTCTTAAGCTTCCGCTCCGCAGCCAATTAACAAACCTTACCATTCACTACTCACTTTTCAAGGAATTTAAAGTGCGCGATCGAAATAGCAATCTTTGGAGTTTACTACGGGAAGCACTAACTTTAGACCCTAATTTTTACGAACATATTCCTATCAACGCGAAAAACCGCCGCTTCGCCCAAATAGTGGTTGTTCTTGCAGCCATCTCTTACTCTTTCGGTAGTGCTGTGATTTTTTTAATCAACCGAGTTCCCCTACCGTCGTTAATTTTGAGGCTCTTGGGCAGTGGGATCGGTGTCGTCATCGGCTACTACTTTTGGACTTTGACGATTTGGAAAATTGGTGACTGGTTTAAACGAGATCGCGTAACTTTTCGAGCGCTGATGATTCCTCTGGGCTTGGCTTACGCCCCCCAAGCTCTCAACTTTTTAACTCTGATTCCTCTATTGGGTCAACCAATTGAGCGAGTTTTAGCCGTGTGGAGTTTGCTGGCGGCAATTATAGCAGTCCGCCAAGGTCTAGATATTTCCTCTGGTTGGGCGATCGCGATCTGTTTAATCGGTTGGATACCGCTTCAAATGACAATCGGTCTAGTCAGAGCGATCGCTTGACAACAAGTCGTAAGTCGTAATTCAGAATTAACTGGTCACTGGTCACTGGTCACTGCTCGTGCGCTCCCTGCTCCCTGCTCACTGTTCCTGGGGTTTTTCCTGTCGTTCGTCAGAGATTGCTTGTTTAATTTCTGGGCTGTCGAGTAACTCTTTTGCCATATCCATGAACTTGAGACTGTCTGGGTGGATTGACTGTCGCCGCAAAATGGGAATTTCCTCATGAGAAGCATCGTTGTTTGCTGGACGGTCTGCATCTGAGTACATAATTCCTAACTTGAACTCGCCTTTTAGAAAATTGTATCGAGTTTGTCTCTCAAGCGCGATCGCAATTTCGATAGAAGCCATAAAGCTTACGCTTGCACCCGAAAATCGTGGATCGACCACCAAGCTTTTTTCTCTTGTTTGTTGACGATGCGAATATAGCGACCTCTCACAGGAGAATTTAAGCCGATCCTCGTCACGGAAGAACCTAGACCTTGGTAAACGGGTTTGCCAAATTGGTTGGGATTGTTACCTACGTAAACCTCAAATCTTGTCGGGTAATCGTCGGCTGAGGAACCTGCATTCATGACGATCGCTCTAACTGTTTGGGGCGATCGCATATCGATTTGAAACCAATCGCCATTCACAATTGCTGCTCCACTGGTATAGCGCGTATCTGGGTTGCGATCGATTGCCATATCTGGCGCTTCTCGATCCCACGTACCTTTGCGGCTGGCTGAGGCTTGCCAGTTACGCGGATTTAATTCATTTTTGCCCACAACCGTTCTTTCAGTTCCAGCACGATAAACTAAAAATTCGGCAAACGACCAATCGGGCTTTGACTTTTTCGCAAATTTTTGCGGGACGATTCTAATATACCTAGCTTTTTGCGTCGGAAAAGACACTTGCGTTCGTGCCATGGCGTTTCCCTTGACACTGGCAACCAAATTTCCTTTTGACTTAGCAGTGTTAGAGACATACACCTGATAGTCTCGTAAAAAACTACTAGCGGCTTTGCGAGAATCCATCATGATTCTATTGAACGACTGCGACGAACCGAGATCGACAGCAAACCAATTACTAGAACTCGCATTGGCGATCGCAAATTGCGTCCGAAAGTCATTGTCAATTGCGGCTGTGACATTTCCTCCCGAACTACTTGCTTTCCATGCAAAACGATTGAGTGGAATGCCTAGTTTCGGTTCGGAGAGATTGTGGGAATCGTCCCACACTTGTTCGCCCAACCAAGTTAAATTTGTCGGACGACTGCCATTTGTTTTATTCGTACTATCGCCACTCGCCCCACCTGTATCGGACGTTGCGAGTGCGTTCCAATCCCATGCCCAGTAATGCCATACGAGTCTGCCAATGCCACGCTTTTTTGCCACTGCCAAAGATATACGGGCGGCTTCCGTCACGTCTAAGTCTGCTTGTGAATTGCCTGT